>JANOPZ010000073.1:0-32654 GCA_031422195.1 Limoniibacter sp.
GCAACTGCCATTGAATACGCTTTGATTGCCGGCCTTATCGCAATTGCCATCATTGGCGGCGCGACATCACTCGGGACGTCACTCCGCACCAAGTTTACCGGTTACGGCACACGCGTTACCAACGCCTAATTCAGCCACTACGGTTAACCATCAAGGGCTGCCTGAAAGGGCGGCCCTTTTTGCTTTGGAGATTGCCAAATTCCCGAAAACCTTGAAGGGCTCAACACTTTAGAAACCACATTACAGCCAAACCCGTCGCAACTGTTTTTTCATCATGTTCTTTAAGCCATATGAAATGGGTGATGGCCATGATGCCGGTACAAGCCGCGCTAAATACCGGCGGTTAACCGACCACACTCAGGAGAGTCACATGAAAAACCTCGTGGCAAAATTTGTATCAGACCAATCTGGCGCAACCTCAATTGAGTATGTCTTGATCGCAGGTCTCATTTCTTTGGCAATTATTGGGGGCGCAACAACATTCGGAAGCGCGGTCAATAATAAGCTGTCGGGCCATGCAACCCGCATTTCCAACATTTGATCCGGCCAAATAGGTGAACTGACAAAGGCCTGGCCATAAAGGCGGCCCGCTGACAAAGGCCTGCCCATAAAGGCGGCTCGCTGACAATGGCCTGCCCGTAGAGGCGGCCAGCTATTGTTGCATCAAGAAATTAGCATTGCAGATCGTCCTTGATGATCATTGTTGGGCGCGGAACTTGACTGCAAACCCATCGTTTTTGGCTGTATTTTTATGTCTGTCAGTTTAGATCCGGATTGCAGACAAGCTTCACCCTTATTTAAAGGGATTTTGGTACCAATCGTTTGTGTAATTCTAAATTGGAGTGTCGCCGGTGCTTGAAGCCATAATCTTTGTCGTCTTTGCATTTTCAATGGCCTACGCGGTCTTTTCAGATTTGCTGACAATGACAATTGCAAACCGTGTTTCGCTGTTATTGCTTGTCACGTTTGCCGTCGTTGCGCCTTTCACGGGCATGGATTTGGCAACTTATGGATTGCATTTTGCAGCTGGTGCCATGGTTCTTGCAATCACGTTCGGATTGTTTGCCATGGGCGGATTAGGCGGCGGTGACGCAAAACTGTTGAGTGCCACAGCTGTATGGTGCGGGTTTGGTGACCCGATGATTGAATATCTGCTTTATGCAACAGTCTACGGTGCCATGCTGACGGTTGCTTTGGTCCTTTGGCGCGGCTCCATGTCGGCTCAATTTGTCGGCCAACATTTCGCTTTTATGGAAAAGCTTGGCCGCAAAGATATTGGTGTTCCCTATGGCATTGCTCTTGGTATCGCCGGCTTGATTGCTGCACCAAGCATGCCTTTGATTAAATGGGCCGTGTCCAGCGTTGCCGGCTAAAACTGTTACCGCCGGTAAACCGGTTCTCAAAAACGCGTGCATCAAAAACGCGTGCTTCAAAAACGTATGCATAACGGCGGCAGACTTGCCGCCTTTTTTGTTTGATTGATCGCTCCTGCCTCTTTGTGGCTTTTCCGCCGATCCCAAAAACCAGACAAATTAGAAAAATTGGGCGTTAATGTTGCATTAGGCAAAAATCGTAGCCCCTCATTAACTATAATTACACCAAGTGACGCCATTGTCGGACCATAGACAGTTTGTTGTCCCGAGGTTGAGTACATGAAGACCGCTCAAATTGCCGTTTTAGGCCTGGCCGTTGTTGCTGCCGCTGGTGCTGGTTGGCTGGCGATGAATCTAACGGCACAAGAGCCGCAGGATCAATCTCAGTCTGGCCCGGTTGTTCAACAATCTACGGAACAAGTTCTGGTTGCCAGTGCCGACATTGCGATGGGTGGCGAAATTTCTTCACAGGTTTCGTGGGCTGATTGGCCAATTGGCGCAATCCAAGAGGGCTTCATCAAGAAGTCCGTTGAGCCTGCCGCACTTGAGGAAATCATTGGCACATTGGTCCGCTCGCCAATTTTAACCGGCGAGCCTATTCGCCGCGCTAAACTTGTGGGCGCAGGCCAAAGCTTCATGTCTTCCATTTTACCATCTGGAAAACGCGCTGTTGCGACCCAAGTTGCCGCCGACACGTCGGCTGGCGGTTTCGTTCTGCCCAATGATTATGTTGATCTGATTATGACCCGCCGCATCGTGGCAACAGCCGAAGCGCCGGAGCGGTTTACCACTGAAACGGTTTTGAAAAACATCCGGGTATTGGCCATCGATCAGAATATTCAGGAAGATGAAGAAGGCCGCCGCGTTAAGGTTGGCGAAACGGCAACATTGGAACTCACGCCAGAGCAGGCCGAATTGTTGACCGTAGTCCAGCAAATGGCCGACCGCCTGACACTGGCGCTGCGCTCGGTTGCTGATGTCAATGAAGTTATCGACCAAACCAAAACATCCAGCCTGACCGGTGATCAAAAAGGAACTGTCCGCATGATCAAGCAAGGCGTCGTTTCTGAAACGCAAGGAGCGATAAAATGATTGCCCGGGGAAAAATGAATTCGGTCGAGAAAACAATCACGCGTGCGGAGACTACGATGTTTGCCAACCACACATTTTCGCGCCTTGGCAGACTTGCTTTGGCTCTAAGCGCAGCATCAGTTTTAACCGCTGCAATCCAGTTGGCTGCTGTTAATGCCTCAAACGCATCAGAATCTGTGATGAAGTTGAAAAGCAGCAAAACCACACAGCGCATTAAGCTGGGCTTTAACAAATCAATCGTGATCGATTTGCCATCTGACGCCTATGATATCTTGGTTGCAAACCCGGCTGTTGCAGACGCCGTAACTAGGACATCACGGCGCATCTATTTGTTTGGCAAACAGGTGGGTGAAACCAATATTTTTATCTTCGGTGCAGACGGTCAGCAAATTCTCAGCTTGGATTTGGCCATTGAGCGCGATGTTGCAGGTCTTGAAGGCTATCTCGAAAAATACATTGTCGGCTCTGAAATAAAAGTTGAGCTGATCAATGATAACGTCATTTTGACCGGCATGGTGCAAACGCCACTGGATTCATCAAGGGCTGCACAGCTTGCCGAAGTGTTTGTAACTGGCGGCGAAGCCACAACTGGCAATTTTTCAACCACAGCTGGCGGCGGTGCCTCAGGCGGTGATGTTGATATTAACAACCCGGATCAACAGCGCCGAACCTCAAAAATCATTAATCTTTTGTCAATTATCGGCGAAGATCAGGTTACATTGAAAGTTACCATCGCCGAAGTGCAGCGTTCTGTCATGAAGCAGCTCGGCGTTAACATGATCGCAAGTGGCTCGTCGGATGGTTTGAGCTTTTCAAATGTTTCTGAAAATTTCAACGGACTCGGCAAGACCTTGACCGACGCTGGCCTCTCGACACTTGGCTTAAAGTCCGGCGCGACAAGTTTGACATCGTATATTCAGGCCATGGAGCAATCAGGCGTTTTGCGAACACTGGCTGAGCCCGTTTTGTCCGCCGTCTCAGGTGAACAGGCAACCTTCCAAGTTGGTGGCGAGTTTCCTTTGGTGGTCGGCTATGATGCCAAAGAGGAAAAATATGATATTAAACGGACCGAATACGGTATCGGGCTAGAATTCCTACCCGTTGTACTTTCAGCTGGGCGCATCAGCCTTAAGGTCCGTACCAGCGTCTCTGAGCCAACCACCCAAAACGCAGTCACCCTAAACGCTACTGGAAATGCGCAAGGCGTAACACTTCTGGGCCTTCGTAAACGTTTGGCCGACACGACCGTTGAGATGCCATCCGGCGGCACGATGATGATTGCCGGATTGGTGCAAGACGATGTTAAGTCTGCGGTCTCGGGAATGCCCGGTCTATCAAAATTGCCAATATTGGGTTCTCTGTTCCGTTCGAAATCCTTCCAGCGCAACGAAACTGAATTGGTTATTATGGTGACGCCCTATTTGTCGCGGCCAACTGCCAGAAATGACTTGGCGCGTCCGGACGATAATTTTGCGCCCGCGGGCGACGGCGCGCAAATGTTCCTCAATAAAGTCAACCGCGTTTACGGCTCGACACAAACCAAACTGCCCAATGGCCGATATCACGGTGTTGTTGGCTTCATTTACAAATAAAAATGGTGGGTAAAATGCGTAAAATCAACACTCTTGCCCGTCGTGCGCCCGTTCTGGTCGCTTTAATGATTGCATCCAGCACATTGTCCGGCTGTGCCATGTTCGGTCAGCGCGACAATATTGAAGTGGGTAGTATTCCCGATGACTATCGCACCCGCCACCCTATTATAATCGGCGAAAACCAAAAGCAGTTTATGGTACCGGTTGGCAACGCGTCACGCGAATTGTCGTATGCTGAAAAAGAAGTCGTTTCCGGGTTCTTATCAAATTATGGCACGCAAGGCAGCGGCGCGATTTATATATCGTCACCTGCCAACTCACAAAATGCAGGTGCCGCGGGGCACATTGCCAATCAGATTGCAGTGTTGGCCAGCGCCAATGGCCACCAAGGTAAAGTGGTGCAATCGCAGTATAATGCACCTCACAATCAACCAACGCCACCTGTTATTATCAGTTATGGCGCGATTACAGCCTCGGCTGGCCCGTGTGGCAAATGGCCTGAAGATGCTTCGCCCAACTCTGACAATAAAAATTATCATAATTTTGGTTGTGCTTATCAAAACAACTTGGCTGCAATGGTTGCCAACCCGATGGACCTCCTTGGGCCACGCAAAGTTGGCCCGATTGATGCTGCAGATCGCGACAAGGTCATTGGCGATTACCGGAGCAAGACCGGCAGCTGGTCACCAATTATCAAATACTGAGTTCGGTCTTGTAAGGAGCCACCCATGAACAGGGACAATGCAGCGCTGGAAAGCGACGACTACATGGATGATCAGCGCGATCCCATTACAGAAAATGCCTTGGTTTCTATGCGCCCAGTTCCACGCATTTCTATTCAGGCGTTCTGCGAAACCGAAGGTGTTTTCAAACCGATCGAGCGCGCTAAAGCAGACCGGCGCATGTCAAGAGCGCAGGTGAAAGTTAATATGGGCGGCCTTTCAAGCGCCATCGAATATTATTCAAGCTCTCCAACACCAAATTTGGTTATTGTTGAATCGCGCCTGGCACCAAATGAATTATTCGCTGCCTTGGCGGGTTTAGCTTCTGTGTGTGATCCAAGTTCAAAAGTTGTCATTATCGGCCACCATAATGACGTGACACTATACCGTGAACTGATACGTTCGGGCATTTCAGAATACTTGGTTGCACCGGTTTCTATCGCCGATGTGATTGGCGTTGTGTCACAGATTTTCGTTGACCCAAGCGCAGCACCTCTTGGCCGTATCATAGCTTTTATCGGCGCCAAGGGCGGCGTTGGCTCATCCACGATTGCACACAATGTGGCATGGGCAAGTTCAGCGCTGTTTAAGGCCGAAACGATTTTGCTCGATTCAGATCTTGCATTTGGCACAGCGAACATGAATTTTGACCAAGACCCCGCCCAAGGCATGGTTGATGCTATTTTTACGACCAGCCGTTTTGACGAAACCATGCTCGACAGGTTGCTGGCCAAATGTTCAGAGCATTTGTCAATGTTGGCAGCGCCTGCCTCGCTGGACCGGACTTTTGATTTGCCAAGCGACGCTTTGTCGCCTTTGCTGGAAGTCGCACAACGTTCCACGCCAATGATTGTCGTTGATCTACCGCATGTTTGGAGTGAGTGGACAAAGCGCACGTTGATGATGGCCGATGAAGTTGTCGTTGTTGCCGGCCCAGAACTTGGCAGTTTGCGAAACGCAAAAAACCTTCTTGATCAAATGACAACTTTGCGTCCCAATGACAAAAAACCTCATTTAATTTTGAACCAGATTGGCATGCCGAAACGTCCTGAAATCTCGGTCAAAGAGTTTTGTGCTCCGCTTGGCATAACGCCAATTGCTGTCATTCCGTTTGATCCGGCACTTTTTGGAAATGCTGCAAATAATGGCCAGATGATTGGTGAAATGGATGCAGCAAATCCTGTTTCGGCAATTTTCCAAGATCTGTCACATATTTTGACAGGTCGTGCTGAAGTCAAACCCAGCAAAAAGACCGGACTAGCATCCATTCTGGGTCGCTTAAAACGATCCAAATAACGGCGTCAAAGTTTGAGGCCTTTTAAGATTAATCAAACCTGTTTTCAGGTAAAATGCGGTGACGTAAATGTTCGGCAGACGCGGTAACTCATCCCCCGGCGAAGTGGAATTTAAGCCAGCGGCGTCCGTAGCCGAAGCACCGGTATCATCGCCGCAAGCCGCTGCTGCGCCACGGGCGACAGCTGCTGCTTCAAACCAGCGTGATGTTTCCACCAAGGTTGAAAAAGAGGCCACACGCGTCACCTCGGCCAAAAAAGAATCGTATTACGACACCAAAAGCCAAGTATTTTCAGCGCTGATTGACACAATCGATCTGTCGCAGCTGGCAAAATTGGATGCGGAAAACGCCCGCGAAGAGATCCGTGATATCGTCAATGATATCATTTCGATCAAAAGCCTCGCCATGTCTATTTCTGACCAGGAAGAATTGCTGGAAGATATTTGCAATGACGTCTTGGGTTATGGTCCGCTTGAGCCATTATTGGCCCGCGACGACATCTCCGATATTATGGTCAATGGTGCAAACAGCGTTTTCATTGAAGTTGCCGGTAAGACGCAAGAAACACCAATCCGCTTTCGTGACAACCAGCAGCTCCTCAATATTTGCCAACGCATCGTGAGCCAGGTTGGACGCCGCGTCGATGAATCATCGCCGATCTGCGATGCGCGCTTGCCTGATGGCTCGCGCGTCAATGTCATTGCACCACCTTTGGCGCTGGACGGCGCAATTCTCACCATTCGTAAGTTTAAGAAAGACAAGCTTACACTCGATCAATTGGTAAGATTTGGCGCTATGTCACCTGAAGGCGCTGAGATTTTGAAAATTATCGGCCGTGTTCGCTGCAATATCATCATTTCAGGCGGCACCGGTTCCGGTAAAACCACGTTGCTCAATTGTATGACCAATTATATCGACCGCGACGAACGTATTATCACCTGTGAAGACTCGGCCGAATTGCAGTTGCAACAACCGCACGTCGTACGCCTTGAAACACGCCCGCCCAATCTTGAAGGCGAAGGCAAAATCACGATGACGGATCTGGTCAAAAACTGCCTTCGTATGCGCCCGGAGCGTATCATCGTCGGCGAGGTCCGCGGCCCGGAAGTATTTGACTTGCTGCAAGCGATGAACACCGGTCACGATGGTTCAATGGGAACCATCCACTCGAACTCACCACGCGAATGTTTGAACCGAATTGAATCCATGATTGCCATGGGCGGCTTTACATTGCCGCAAAAAACGGTGCGTGAGATCATCACCGGATCTGTCGATATCATCATTCAAGCCGCCCGTCTTCGCGACGGTTCACGCCGGATCACCCATGTCACTGAAGTGTTGGGTATGGAAGGCGATGTTATTGTGACCCAAGATTTGATCAATTACACGATCACGGGCGAAGATGCAGACGGTAAGCTGGTTGGTTCACACACTTCCTCAGGCATCAGCAAACCGGCCTTCTGGGAACGTGCGCGTTATTTTAATGAAGAAAGGCGCCTTGCCGCCGCACTGGATGCGATGGATGTGCGCGTTGACTAGCGTTTGTACACCTAAAGACACAACCGTCGAACGGGGTACTGTTGCACCGTTCGTTTTCGAGTGAGGATGCCATGTTTGGCGTAGAACCAATCGTTTTGATTTTCATGGCTTTTGCGATGGCTGCAGTTGGCGGCATCGCTTATGTGGTTTTGTACTCTACAATTGAGCGCGAGCGTAACACTCAGCGGCGTTTCAATATGGTACAAAAGGATGCCGCGGCCGATAGCGGTATCAAGCTGCGTAAATCAGCAGCAGCCAACTTAGGTGCCAACGACGCCAATAAGCGGCGGAAGACGCTTGAGGCCTCAATGAAAGAGGCAGAAAAGAAACGCCAAAACCGCGACCTGTACCTGAAGAAACCACCGCTGCCTGTACAAATGAAGCAGGCTGGGATGGCAGGCAATCTACGCCTTTTTTATATGTATTCCCTCATTACTGGCCTTGTTGTTACTGTTGGTGCCGGGATCGCTGGCGTAGGCCTCATTTATTTGCCAGCGGTATTCTTTGTTGGAGCCTTCGGCCTTCCACGTTTTTATGTGGCACGCCAGCGTAAGAACCGTGTGAAAGCCTTCTTAAAGGAATTGCCAAATGCGCTCGATGTTCTTTGCCGGGCCGTCAAGTCAGGGTTACCGCTCAATGACGGTATCCGGATGCTTGCGGGTGAAGCGCAAGAGCCTGTAAGAACCGAATTTCAGCGCATCGTTGACTCGCAGGCTGTTGGAAAATCAATACCGCAAGCCTGCCTGGAAATGCAGGAAACCATGCCGTGCTCGGAGGCGGCTTTCTTCGGAATCGTCATCCAGATTCAATCTCAAGCTGGTGGTAACTTGTCTGAAGCACTCGGCAACTTGTCAAAAGTAATTCGCGATCGCAAGAAAATGCTTGCCAAGGTGCAAGCGCTGTCGATGGAAGCCAAGGCATCGGCGTATATTATTGGGTCCATGCCGATACTTGTTGGCGGTTTGGTTTACTTTTCCAGCCCGGCTTACATCATGCCGCTTTTCACAACCCCGACCGGACATATTATTCTTGCAGTTTCTGCTGTTTGGATGGCCATCGGTATCTTGGTTATGAAACAAATGATTAACTTCGATATGTGATGAGGAAACGCTGATGACCGACCAAATCGCAAAATCCCTTTTTGATCCCTCCTTTCTGATTGCCATCCTCGTCAGCATTTCTGTGTTTGCGACGATTTTTATGGTGGTCCCCGTTTTCGGTCGACCAAATCTAAATCAGCGCATGAAGGCCGTAGCCCTAGAACGCGACGTGATCAAATCGCGAGAGCGTGCACGTCTCAATGATGCCGAAGGGCGCAAAATTGGTTTGCGCCATAAAGACTCTGGATTGCGTGGGTTTGTTGAAAAGCTGAATTTGAAAACTGCGCTGGCTGATGATGGCACCCGCAAAAAGCTTTTGGTTGCGGGTATGCGCGGACCCAAGCCGCTTAATGTGTTTTTGTTTGCGCGTTTCGTGACGCCCTTCATTACACTTGCAATGGCGGCATTTTATATTTTTGTAATGGGTGGTCTCGCGGACCAGCCAACGTTTATCCGTGTGTTTGCCACGATCGTCGGTGCTTATATCGGATTTTACCTCCCAATCATTTACGTCGGAAAAATTGCAGCCTCACGTAAAGCAGGTATCGGTCGAGCTTGGCCTGATGCTTTGGATCTGTTGCTAATTTGCGTTGAGGCGGGCATGTCTATTGAAGCTGCTTTGCGCCGTGTTTCAGACGAAATCGGCCTGCAATCAGTTGAGTTGGCTGAAGAATTGATCTTAACAACAACCGAATTATCGTTTTTGCCTGAACGTAAAATGGCTTACGATAATCTGTATCAGCGCACCGATCTTGATGCAGTCAAGAACGTGACGCAGGCGTTGGTGCAAGCCGAACGCTATGGCACACCCATCGGCCACGCATTGCGTGTACTCTCGGCTGAAAGCCGTGATATGCGTATGAATGAGGCCGAGAAAAAAGCGGCAGCTTTGCCACCCAAACTGACAGTGCCGATGATTTTGTTTTTCCTGCCCGTATTGTTTGGTGTCATTCTTGGACCAGCGTTCATTACTATTTCTGCCCAAGGCGGTATATTTGGAAAATAAATTGGCTTAATGCCAAATGAATATAAAAAACCGGCTGATAAGGCCGGTTTTTTGTTCAATATTCAAGATCTGAGATCAGGCGGTCAAATTGGCACAATTAGAAAGTAGGGCTTATGATATCAGCTTCAGATCGGATTTTATCTTCTCACAATACATCAGGCTTGCGAACAGGTCTAAGATTTAGGCTTTGCTTTGCCTTCCCCTTCAATGTCAGCCCATGTATTTTGCTGGGCCATTATCGAGCGTAAATAAGCAACGTTGGCTTGTGCTTCCTGCGGCGAAAGCGATTTTGCCGCAATTTGTTCGGCCTCATCAAAGCGGCCCTGAAGGCCAACAACCATCGCAAGATTTTGTCTCACTCTGTTATCAGCGCCCTGTTGGGCCATAGCATTGCGCAAATAGGTTTCAGCTGTTTTCAAGTCACCTTCCAAAACATAAGACATACCAAGGTTAGACAGGATGCTTGGCTCATTGGGTTGAATGTCCATTGCCTTTCGGTAGAGTTCGCGCGCTGCTGGCGATTGGCCCAATTGGTCCAGAATTGCACCTTCCGCAGACAGCAGTTTCCAATCCGGGCTTGTTGGTGTTTGTGCTCTGCGTATGGCATCTAAAGCCGGTTCAAGCTGACCCGCTCCGGCCAGCGCTTTTCCGTAGGCGGCCAAGACGGCTTGGTCCGTTGAGTTCTCAATCGCCAGCTTTTTCATAACCGCTAACGCTTGATCATTGCGACCATCGGTTTGCAGCGCTTTTGCAAAAGCCAACCCAGTGTCCTTATCGCGCGGATTTTTCTCATAGGTTTTGCTTAAAGAATTGATTGTACCTGCCAATTGGCTCGATGACATTTGATCCATAGCTGCAACCTGCCGGTTGATGGAACCGGTTGACATCTTGTCTTTTGCGCAGCCCGAAAGCATGGTTGCAGAACATAAAGCCAATAAAACACATGCAGCGCTTATGCCGGGATTGGTGTTCAATTTCATGTTCATGTCTCCGCCGCTGAGGGCGTACAAATTGTTTCTGTTCCGAATAAGTATTTTGTTAACCCTAATGGAGTGTTAACGGTTTTGGCAGCCGGACAAATGAAACAACCAACACAATCGCAAATAGGGGAAAAAGATAAAATGCCGTTGAGTTTGGTTGAAAATGCCCGCCCGAATGCGTTGCCGGTTTGGATTGTGACAGGCCCGGATTTGCCTGAAACCATGCCTGCATTTTCCCGCATCTTTGCATCCGCTAGCGGCTTTTCAGGTAAGCCGGGTGACATGCTGGTGGTGCCAGCGGCAGATGGTTCCATCGCTGGAATGTTGTTTTCCAAAGGAAGGGACCACGAAGCCGCAATTTACGGCAAACTCGGTGCAAACCTGCCGAAAGGCGATTGGTTTGTCCAAGATGATTTAAGCGCTGGAGCTGCAGCTTTTGTAGCCCTGGGCGCTTATGTTTTTTCCCGTTATATAAAAGACAAAACCGCTGAGCGCAGCCTGGCGGTCGGCTCTGCATGCACTGAAGCGCTGCGAATTGCTGACGCATGTTCCTATGTTCGAAATCTGGTGAACACGCCCACCAACGACATGAATCCTGAAACACTGGAGGCTGAAGCCCGCTTGTTAGCAGAACAGCATCAAGCAAATATTTCGGTAATATCGGGAGATGATCTGCTGACTGAAAACTTTCCGATGATCCACGCTGTCGGCCGCGCAAGCGCTTTTGCTCCGCGTTTGATTGATTTGATTTGGGGCAAGCCTGACGCCCCAAAAGTGACTTTGATTGGAAAGGGTGTTTGCTTTGATACCGGTGGTCTCGACATTAAACCGTCATCGTCAATGCTGCTCATGAAAAAGGACATGGGCGGAGCCGCTCATGTTCTTGGCTTGGCGCGAATGATCATGGAGGCAGGGCGAAATATTAGACTTCGCGTGTTGATACCTGCTGTTGAAAACTCAATTTCGGCCAATGCTTTTCGCCCCGGCGATGTGCTTACCAGCCGGAAAGGCGACACCGTCGAAATTGGCAATACTGATGCCGAAGGCCGCTTGGTTTTGGCCGATGCTTTAACGCTTGCGGTTGATGAAAGGCCGGATCTCCTGATCGATATGGCAACACTCACTGGAGCTGCCCGCGTGGCACTTGGGCCCGATGTCATCCCGTTTTACACCGATGATGACGGCTTTGCAGTTGAACTTGCCATGCACGCCAAAACCCATGAAGATCCGGTTTGGCGCATGCCATTATGGAAGCCTTATGCTGCTAAGCTGAGTTCAAAAATTGCCGATACCAATAATGTGACAGCCGATGGATTTGCGGGCTCGATAACTGCCGCCTTGTTTCTCAAGCGCTTTGTTCCTGATGGCATATTATGGGCACATTTTGATATTTATGCTTGGACAAATGCGCCTAAAAACAGTTGCCCGGTTGGCGGCGAAGCGCAAACAATCCGTGCGCTCGATGCCTTGATTGCGGCGCGCTACGGCTAAGGTTTTACGATCTTGCAAAAGACAGTAAACTCGATAATCATAACGCATCCGAAACAATATGGGATTGTTTTTTGAGCCTCCATTTGCGCTCCAGTCAGGCGTTGCGGTTATGGCGTGAAGTGACAGAGCAGGGCGTGCGCAATGCTGCTCCTGACTTGACGCAGCGCCAGCTTGCACTCTTGTTGGTCATTTACCTTGAATCACCGCCCCATATGGTGCGGGAGTTAGCGGGACGCCTCAACGTCTCCAAACCGGTCATCACAAGGGCACTCAATACGATGGGCGAACTTCAATTGGTTGACCGGTACCGCGATCCATCTGACAAACGCAATGTGCTGATTAAACGGACAGTGGCGGGTTCGCTTTATCTTGAAACCCTATCTGAACATATCATCGCTTGCGCCAAGGAATTACCCTTATGAGTTTTGACGCAACAACTGACCGCCGCTTGAATCTGCCAGCGGGCATTGGAGGTGAGGTCAAATCGGCGACTGTATTTGACCACGTCGTCGATATGCGTGCCAAGCCAGATGCAAAATTGGGCATTGATACCCAATTGCTTTTGGGGGCAACCGTGAGCATTTTCAAAGAAGAAAACGGTTGGGCTTTGGTGCAGGCCAAAGCCGATAATTATATTGGCTACGTGCGGGCTGATCGGCTGATGCCAAATGAACCAATGCCAACACATCGCGTCATCGTTCCCCGTACGATATTTTACGCTCAGCCGGACATGAAATTGGCGAGTGTGGGCGCGCTTTCTCTTGGAAGCCTGCTGACCATTAAGCGCTTTAGCGAAACGCGCGGAACACGCTACGGGGAAATCTGGGAAGGTATGGCTGTTTTCGCCGGTCATCTTGCGCCCGTTACAACTGGTCTCACCGACCCAGTCACCGTTGCAGAATCTCTCATCCACACGCCTTATCTCTGGGGCGGCGCATCAGCGTTCGGCATAGATTGCTCTGGCTTCGTGCAGTTGTGTTTTTCTATGTGCGGGCGCCAAGTTTTGCGCGACACTGATATGCAGGCCGCAACGATTGGTACGCCGATATCTCAAGCTGAACTCAAACGCGGCGATCTCATTTTCTGGAAAGGTCATGTCGCACTTTACCGCGGTGACGGCACCATCATTCATGCCAATGGCCACACCATGAGTGTTGCAATTGAAGACCTGCAAAACGCTATAGAACGTATCGGCTATCTCTATGGCGAGCCGACCCTTTACAAAAGACCTTAAGCCGCCCTTCGCACCTGATAGTCTTTTAACGTTTTGAAAATGATTTTGGGCGCGCGGTCGGCTTCATAGTTCAGCGAAAACGTGTTTGCGGCCAGATACACCGCATCGCCATCCAAATCGCGCGCAATATCGCCGCGGTGCTGCTCGATGAACGCCAGCACATCGTTGCGAACATCACTTGAAATCCAGCGACACACATTAAAGCGCGATTGCTCAAACGACACCGGCAATTGATATTCGCCCGATAGCCGCTCTTTCAAAACATCCAGCTGCAATGCGCCGATCACGCCGACTATTGCCGGGGAGCCATCTTCCGGGTTGAACAATTGCACCACGCCTTCTTCGCCAAGTTGCAGCAAAGCATCTTTCAACTTTTTGGCTTTCATCGGGTCTTCTAGGCGCACGCGGCGCAAAATCTCCGGCGCGAAATTAGGCACGCCTTGAAACAATAATTCCTCGCCGCCGGTCAGGGTATCGCCAATTCGAAGCGTGCCATGGTTGGGAATACCAACCACATCGCCTGCCACAGCCTCGTCAGCCAATTGCCGTTGCCGCGCAAAGAAAAACTGTGGCGCTGACAAGCTCATCGGCTTGCCGGTCCGCACCAGTTTGGCCTTCATCCCGCGCTCAAGCCTGCCCGAACACACGCGCACAAAAGCAATACGGTCGCGGTGGTTCGGGTCCATGTTGGCTTGAATCTTGAACACAAACGCTGTCATACCGTCTTCCGTGGCGTGCACAGTGCGGGTGTCAGCATGTTGGTCGCGCGGCGGCGGCGCAAAATCGCGGAGGCCCGAAATCAAATCGCGTACTCCAATATTGCGGAGCGCCGACCCAAAAAACACCGGTGATAAATGGCCTTCCAGAAACGCTTGCCGGTTAAACGGACGGCAAGCATCAAGCGCCAGGTTAACTTCGTCTATAAATCCAGCGCGGTCACGCTCCGGAAGCAGCCCGCAGGCCTCTTCAGACTCAGGGCCGTTGACTTTGCGCGGGTGCAAATCCGCATCGCCATGCCGCACTGCGCTATCGCGCAAATGATAAGTGCCGGCAAATGTTTTGCCTTGCCCGATGGGCCAAGTGACAGGCGCCGTATCCAGCGCCAGCTTCTTTTCAATCTCGTCCAAAATCTCAAAAACGTCGCGCGCTTCGCGGTCCATTTTATTGACAAACGTGATAATCGGGATGTCACGCAAACGGCACACCTCAAACAGCTTTAATGTGCGTGGCTCAATGCCTTTGGCCGCATCAACCACCATCACGGCGGCATCCACGGCGGTTAGAGTGCGGTAGGTATCGTCGGCAAAATCCTCATGGCCGGGCGTATCGAGCAAGTTGAAAATATGGTCGTCATATTCAAAGGTCATCACCGAGGTGACCACCGAAATACCGCGTTCGCGCTCAATCTTCATCCAGTCGGACCGGGTGGAAATCCGGTCTTTCTTCGCTTTTACTTCGCCAGCCAACTGAATCGCGCCGCCAAACAGCAGCAGCTTTTCGGTCAGCGTGGTTTTACCCGCATCAGGGTGCGAGATGATGGCAAAAGTGCGCCGCCGCGCGACTTCGCGTTCTAAATTTTCAACCATCAAGATATTTCCAAGTTTGTTGCGGGCTTGTCGCAAGGGGTCGGGTTGAAGTCAATAAAACAATCTGTTGACAACATACCAACCAGTCGGTATGTTTGGGTTATGAACGAGAAGCCAAAAATTTCGACACGGGATAAAATTTTGAATTCCGCACTCATGTTAGTGCGTCAAAAAGGTTTTGGGGCCACCCGTATCGACGATATTTGCGCGGAAGCGGGCGTCACCAAGGGCGCGTTCTTCCACCACTTTAAGGACAAGGAAGCCATGGGCGTTGCCGCCGCAAATTATTGGAGTGCTGTAACCGGCGGATTTTTCGCCGCCGCGCCCTACCATTTGCATGACGATCCTATGGATCGGTTCTTAGGCTATATCGATTTTCGGATTGCAATTTTGCAAGGCAAGCCCGCTGATTTTACCTGTTTTGTTGGAACCACTGTGCAGGAAATACATGAGGCAAGCGCCGCCATTAAGCAGGCCTGCGCGGACAGTATTTTCAACCATGCCGAAACGCTAGTTCCGGATATTGCTGCTGCAAAGGCGCTGTATGCGCTGGAAGCTAATTTTTCGCCGGAAAGCTTGGCACAGTTTACGCAGGCCGCTCTGCAAGGGGCATTTATTTTGGCCAAGGCCACCGGCAAAGCCGAAACGGCCATCGAAATGGCGCAGCATTTGCGGCGCTATGTCGAACTGCTTTTTGCTTCAAATGAACACGAATCTACTCAACACTAGGGAGTTATGCTTATGGCTGCGCCAACCACCGAACTTGCCTTCACCCGCACTCTTGCCGCACCGCGAAATGCGGTCTGGCGGTGTTGGACGGAACCTGAGCTTATCAAACAATGGTTCTGCCCGCGCCCGTGGAAAACCGTTGAGGCCCGTGTGGATTTACGGTCAGGCGGCGAATTTTACACCAAAATGCGCGGGCCTGATGGCGAGGAACCTTCCGGCGAGCCGGGCGTTTGGCTGGAAGTCGAGCATGGCAAAAAGCTGGTGTTCACAGATGCCTTCAAGCCGGGCTGGATACCCACCGGCAATTTAATGTTTGTGGCAACGCTCAAATTTTCAGATGTCAGTGGCGGTACACAATATGACGTGAGCGCCCGCCATTGGAGCGCCGAAAAAGCCAAAGAACACGAAGAAATGGGCTTTTATCCCGGATGGGGCGCTGCAACAGACCAGTTGGAAGAACTTGCAAAAACGCTTTGAAGCCTAGAATTTCGAGGAGAAGACAAATGATTTCAGGCACATATATTAACATGCCGATCAAAAGCGTCGCGGCAACGCGCGCATTTTTTGCAGGGCTCGGCTTCTCATTTAACGAGCAGTTTTCCGGCGAAAACGCATTGGCATTGACGCTCAATGACAATACCGCCGCGATGCTGCTGCAAGAAGATTATTTCAAAACATTTGTCTCAACCCCGCTTGTCGACGCTAGACAATCAACTGAGGTTCTCGTCGCCATTCAATTGGCTGACCGCGCAGCCGTCGACACCATGACTGAAAAAGCGCTTGCCTCCGGCGCAACCAAAGTGCGTGAGGCGCAAGATTTGGGCTTTATGTATTCCACCAGTTTCCACGATCTCGACGGCCATATTTGGGAACCGTTCTGGATGACAAGTGAGCAACCGCCTGAAGAGGCATAGACAATAGGAGTATTGATTATGAATGCGATGCCATATCTTTTTTTCAAAGGCGATTGTGCCAAGGCTTTAGCGTTTTATGAGACCACCGTCGGTGCAATCGTTTCCGGTGTTATGCACAACAAAGACGCGCCAGATGCAGCTGCACGCATGCCGGGGCCGGACGACATGGTGATGAATGCCTTTTTCAAAATCGGTGATACGTCGCTCATGGCTTCAGATACGCCAGCTGACTGGCATGAGAAGCCGCAAGGTTTCCGCGTATATTTGGAGGCAGACAGCGCGGACGACGCCAGGCGCATTTTCAATGCTTTTGCCGATGGCGGCGAAATTTCCATGCCGATTGACAAGTCGTTTTGGGCGGAGCTTTTTGGCATGGTCACCGATAAGTTTGGCACACCTTGGATGGTAAGCTTTACCGGCAATGCGATGCAAAGCTGAAAGCAAAAACCATGAGCTTCCAAGCTTATATCGACAATATCAAAACAAAAACCGGCCTTAGCCCTGCTGACTTCAAAGCATTGGCTGAGGCCAAGGGTTTAACGAATAGTGGCGCGATAGCTCCGGGCATCAAAGCCACCCAAATAACCGATTGGCTGAAAGCCGATTATGGCCTTGGCCACGGCCATGCGATGGCGATGTATGCACTGCTCAAGGGCGTAAAAAAGGAGGGCGACACATGACCGGCAAAATCGAAGTTTTGAATTTCACCAGCCCGCACAACAAACCGGTCAATGTCGATGCAGCTAAGTTTCATGCTGCCAAAGCGTCATTCGTTGCCGCTGCTCCATCATCCCCGCCCGGCCTGAAAATTGCAGACCTCCAATTAAAGGCAAAGGCGTTGTTGCCGGATGATCTGTTTCCGGGCGGCGCAACTTCCGGCTGGTGGTTCAAATGCGTCCAACTTGATATGGAGGCGCGCGGGGAAATGAAACGCTCGGCAACATCGCCTCTGCATTTATGGCTCACCAAAAAGGAGAATTAAAATGGCTTACATTGATGGATATATTGTCGCCGTGCCTAATGCCAACAAGCAGGCTTACTTAGATTTGGCTGTTAAAATGGCAGCTATATTCAAGGCTTATGGCGCAACACGCATAATGGAAACGTGGGAAAATGATGTTCCAGAAGGCAAGATTACATCCTTTCCGATGGCAGTTAAACGCGAAGCAGGCGAAGCCGTGATTTTCAGTTGGATAGAGTGGCGGTCCAAAGACGCACGTGATGAGGGGTGGAAAGCTGCAATGGCCGACCCCGCGATGCAAATGGGCGATATGCCATTTGATGGAAAACGCATGATTTTCGGCGGTTTTGACGTTATTCTTGATGCTTAGGAGGATAAATTATGAGTGACAAACTTGTCACCTGTCTTTGGTTTGACAAAGGCCAAGCCCGCAAAGCTGCGGAGTTTTATGCGGCAACCTTCCCAAACAGCCGTGTGGGCGCTGCAATGTTGGCCCCCGCCGATAACCCCAGTGCAAGCGAGGGCGCTGAACTGACAGTCGAATTTACGCTGCTCGGCCAATCGTTCATTGGCCTTAACGGCGGCCCGGTGTTCAAACCCAATGAAGCTGTCAGCTTCATGGTGATGACCGATAATCAGGCAGAAACTGACCGCTATTGGAATGCGATTGTCAACAATGGCGGGGAGGAAAGCATGTGCGGCTGGTGCAAAGACTGTTGGGGCTTTTCATGGCAAATCACGCCAAAGCGCCTCATGGAATTGACGATGAATAAAGATTCTTCAATCGCCAAACGCGCATTCACCGCGATGATGGGCATGAAGAAAATCGATATTGCTGCGCTTGAGGCTGCAATTGCCTAAAGCTGCGTCACAATTATCCCTGCAACAATAATCATGCCGCCTAAAATGGCGTTCCAAGACCAGACTTGACCAAACAATAAATGCTCGGCCACGGGTATAATCAAAAACGACAGCGCCATAAATGGATAGGCTCGTGACAGTGGCAACTCGCGCAAGGCGTGCGCCCAAAGCAACGTCATCACACCATAAAGTGCGATGGCGGTGGCAAACAGCATCAGGGATTTCGGGTTGAAAAAGCCGCCATTAACATTGGCTGAAAGTGCGGCACCGCGAAACAATAGCTGCCCTGCAACTGTGCAGAGCAATGCGCCCAAAACAATAGCAGCAGAAAGCGGGCTCAAACTGCCGCGCTCACTTAAAAGCGCTTTTGCGGTTTACCAAATGTGTAATGAACAGAAGGTTGGCATCATAGCTGGGCACGATGGCTGGAAACCAAACATCTGTGCGCTCTGGAAAATAATAATCGATCATTGTCCAGAGATTTTGGACCGGGTTGACGTGCTCTCGCGCCATCCAGTAATCATAATGCGTGTTGCCATTGGCAAGATTGTTTTTGCGCGGGCCAAAATTGCGCCCGAAGCGCCACAAAAACCCGGGGTCGCAGGGCAGGGCAATCGAGATAATGCCGCCGTCTTTAACAACGCGGCTCCACTCGCGCAGCACTTTATGGGGCTCCGGCAAGTGCTCCAACACATGGCTGCCAACCAGGCGGTCGGCAATGTTGTCGCTATAGGTGAGTTTGGTCGCATCCTGCGCTTCGATGGTAATTTTTTTTGCCGCGCATTCTGCAGGTGTCCAGCGGCGGCTCATTTCGTCAGCACGCCAATCTGTCATTAAAAACCGGTCATAGCCGTGGCGGATAAAAGGCACATGCTCGCCGTGGCCAGCCCCGACCTCGACAACAGTGGAAAAATGCTTGTCAGGCCCAAATGGTTTTTCAGTTACGACATGCCCGTAATCCAAGACGCGGGACGCAATCGACTTGCCATAATTGACCTTGTCATAAGCATTTTCAAAAAACGACAGATAGGCTTCGCGGGAAGGATCAGGGCGCATGTGTGGCTCGCAGCTTGCTATCACACAGATGCTAGCTGCTTAAGGTTGAAGAATGGCTAAGGCCGAACCAGCCAAATCACGCTGCCGCTTGTTGCTTGTCCCAAGACGCAAACGGGTCTGGCAAATGAGCGTATTTCTCCATTGAAAACCGCAATGGCTGGCTCTCACCAATCAGGCAGGCGTCGAGGGCAGCAGTGATGGCCTGTTGGTTCATGCCAGCGCCGATGAACACAAGCTCCTGCCGCCGGTCGCCCCAAATTTTATGCCAGTGTTTTTTCATATGGTCGCGCCACTCAGCATGGTCGGGCCAGCGTGTCTGAGGAATGGCTGCCCACCATTGGCCAAGGCCTTCAACGCGGCATAGCGCACCTGCAATCGACACTTCGCCAACCCAATTTGGCCGCGTTGCAAGCCAGAAATGACCCTTTGCACGCACAAGGCCTTCCACTGTGCTATCCAGAAACGCTTGGAATTTCATCGGGTCAAACGGGCGTTTTGCGCGATAAACAAAGGATGAGATGCCGTATTCCTCGGTTTCCGGAACATGGGCATCATAGCCATAGAGTTCTTTTGCCCATTGCGGGTGCGTTTCAGCTTTATCGTGGTCAAAGAGGCCGGTGTTGAGAATTTCTTTTGGCTCAATATGAGCAAAATCGGTGTGAATAATTTTAGCGTCGGCATTCAGTCCGCGCACGATCTTGGTAACAACATCGCACTCAGCAGCGCTTACTTCCGAAACCTTATTGACAATCACAACATCGGCAAATTCAATTTGCTCCACGATTAAATCAATTAATGTTCGCGTGTCGCCTTCGCCAGCAATTTCGCCGCGGTCTTTTAGAGTTTCCAGCGATGAGTAGTCTTTGATGAGATTGGCAGCGTCAACAACTGTTACCATCGTGTCAAGCCGCGCAACATCGCCCAGCGATTGGCCAGCTTCATCCCGAAATGTGAAAGTCGCTGCAATTGGGAGTGGTTCAGCAATACCGGTGCCTTCAATCAGCAAATAATCATACTTGCCGCTGGTCGACAGTTTACGCACTTCAAGCAAAAGATCATCGCGAAGCGTGCAGCAGATGCAGCCATTGGTCAATTTAACCAGTTTTTCGTCGGTGTGTGACAAGTCAGCACCTTCTCGAATGAGGTCAGCATCAATATTGACCTCACCCATGTCATTCACAATGACGGCAACTTTCAGACCCGCACGATTGTTCAGAACGTGGTTCAGAAGAGTGGTTTTCCCCGCACCGAGGAAGCCCGACAGAACGGTGACCGGTAGCAATGCCATGCAATAATTCCTTATCTGGCTCAGAAAACAATGCTTTGAAAACATCGGCAAGACCGCGTTTAATGGTGGTTTGACGGGTTTTTGTTGGCATTCGAGGTTCCAGCAATTTCAGCAGTACACAAACCGCAATCTAATAATGTAATAACATTACATTATTAGATTGCAAGCCGGTATTGGGAAACAAAATCAGACGGAAAATATCAAACGCTGCGCAACCGTAATTTGTGCGGCCCGGTGGGCTGGTTTTTGGAAACTGCGCTTTGGCTGCTTTGGTTGGCGTTATAGCTGCCATAAAACGCGATAAACCGCATTGCATCGAGCGCCGGCGAAAACAAATAGCCTTGGCCTTCATCGACGCCTTGGCTTTTCAAGGCTTCCAACTGGTCGCGGGTTTCAATGCCTTCTGCAACAACTGTACGCTCAAATTTCCGCGCCAACCCAACCAACATGGCAACAATTGTCTCTGATAATGCGTTGGTTGCAACAGTATCGACAAATTTTTTATCAATTTTAATAATATTGGCAGGCACATCTTGAATGGTCGAAAGTCCGTTATGGCCGGTGCCAACATCGTCAATAGAAATGCGCAGGCCTGCACGCTGAACAGTATCGGCGATAACTTTGAAAGCCGCCAAATCTTGCAATTGTTGGCGCTCTGTCAATTCTAAAACAATGTATGAGGGGTCAATGCCCTCTTCGTTCAGCAGATTGAGAATAGAACCAATAAAGTCATTAGAGCTAAAATCATTGGGCGAAACATTGATTGCCAGTTTGAAATTCTTTTGAACCCGCATCACTGGCATCAATTCCCGAATGGCGCGACGCATGACACGCATCGTCATGACAGTGATCAAGGCAGAACTCTCTGCCAGTGGAATAAACAAATCCGGGCGCACCATGGTGCCATCCGGCTTGATCCACCGCACCAACATTTCACAGCCGCTGATGCTTTCATCGCTCAGTTTGATGATAGGCTGATAAAACGGTACGATTTCGTCGTGCAAAATCGCCGATCTTAATTCCTTTACCGGGTCTAAGGGACGGGTCGCGATGTATATTCCCAGCCCGGCGGACAATGCCGCCAAAGTTCCTGCCAGCAACATGACAAACCAAGAATGGCCGCTTGAAGCCATCATCGCCAAAATGGCAGTTTCGGGAACGAAGACATCAATCCGAACCGGATAGCGTTCAGAGCTCAGTTTCAAATCCAAACCACCGGGTTGCTTAAAAATGCTCTGAAATTGGCCAAACGTGGCAATTGGCAAACTTTTGTTGAGAAAAATCCCGACTGAAGATTGATCGCGCGTTGTTTTACCAAAAAAATCATAAAGCATGGAATCCATCCCCACCATTGCAACCAATGATGTGTTTGGATTTGACCTCCAGCGCAGATGCAGCAGGCCCTCGGGCATATTTTCCGCTATGCCCAACAAAACAGATTGGTTGCGGGATCGCGTTTCAATTCCGCTGAATATTTTTGCGGTAGTCGGGCTGGCAGAGCAAGCCAACCGGTCGTTAGCATCACGGACCTGAATATCTTTCAATGTAGCACGGCTGAAAACGGCGATCCGGGCAGTGGACAGCGCTTCCGCCTCGCATTTTGATATGCCGGCAAGAGAAAGATCCATCAACTCAACGATTGTCCGGTCAACAACCGATTCTACCCTTTCAAGCAATTGCTCAGCATCGTGGGTCAACTGCTCGATGCTGGCTTGGCGTTGGAAGGATGTGTCAATAATGCGGCCGGCGGTAAGGCCAAGCGCTGCCGCTCCCAAAATGAGAACCAATTTCATCAATTGGATGTGAACCGGTTTATTCAATAAGTGCAGCATTCGGTCGCCCCTGAGCGAAAGTTATGCGCGCAAAGGTCTTGGTTTTGTGTAAACACCGCCATCACTTTTTAGTTGGAATAAAATCAAGACACTATTGGTTATTGGTTGGCAGCCAGCCCCGGTTCATGCTTGAAAGGGTTTTATGCGTGGGTCGGCCCGATGAAATGACAGTGAACGCTAAAATTGCTATCGATCAATGGCGCACAATGGAATGGCTAAACCCGCCGTCACATTACGCTGTGGATCAGGACGGCACTTTGTCGGTGGAAACGCGCGATAAAACTGATTTCTGGCAGGGCACGTTTTATGGCTTCCATCGTGATGATGGCCATGTCTTGGGGTGCCCTTTACCAAGCACATTTACTTTGTCTGTTGATTTTGATGGTGACTACCGCAAACTCTATGATCAAGCGGGCCTCATCGTTCGCAGTTCGGCAACATCTTGGATTAAATGCGGCGTTGAATACACGGACGGAGCAAAGCATCTGAGCGTCGTTGTTACGAATGGCAGCTCGGATTGGTCAGCCATCCCGATTGAGCCGGACGGCCCGGTTAGCATCAGAATAACGCGGCTACGCGGCGCTTACTTTATTCAATTCCGCCTGACTGATGGTAGCCAATGGCGAATGGCTAGGCTAGCAACATTAAATTCAGACGCTGGAACGCCGATCGGCGGAATTATGGCCTGCTCCCCAACGCGCGCTGGATTTAAGGCCCAGTTTTCCAATTTTAGCCTGACGCCGCCTTTGATCGACGATATACACTAACCGGTAAATACCACCCGATTTTCCATCACTTATTCCAACTTTCTAGGACAAAAATTATCCATGCCTAATTCTGCTTTGATTGTGATTGATGTGCAAAATGATTTTTGCCCGGGCGGCTTGCTAGCAGTTTCAAATGGCGATGAGATTGTGCCTCGTGTTAATCAGTTGATTGCCCAGCATCACCATGTTGTGCTCACGCAAGATTGGCACCCTGCCGGACATTCATCGTTTGCGTCCTGCCATTTTGGCAAAGCGCCATTTGAAACCATTATGATGCCTTACGGAGAGCAAACGCTTTGGCCGGATCACTGTATACAGGGTTCAAGCGGTTCTGCATTTCACGATGATTTGGAGTGGACAAAGGCAGAGCTGGTCATTCGCAAGGGCTTTCGGAAAACCATAGATAGTTATTCCGCCTTCTTTGAAAATGACCATAAAACCGCAACCGGCCTTGGCGGTTATTTGAGAGAGCGCGGCATGAGCTCGGTCACGCTTTGCGGCCTTGCAACAGACTATTGTGTTGCCTACTCGGCGCTCGATGCGGTAAAACTAGGCCTGAAAGTCACCGTGGATTTAGACGCCTGCCGCGCCATTGATCTTGGCGGCTCGTTGGCAACAATGATTGAAACCATGCGCGCCGCTGGCGTTACCCTAAGGGGGCAGTGATGGCCCGTATTCTTGATATTGCAAAACGTGTGCACGACCATACGTGGAAACTTGATCCCATTGTCCGATCGCTGATCGACACAGATTTTTATAAACTTTTAATGCTGCAAATGATCTGGAAAATGCATCCTCATGTTGATGCCACGTTTTCACTGATCAACCGCAAAACCTCAGTGCATTTGGCCGATGAAATCGATATCGGCGAACTGCGCGAGCAGCTCGATCAAGCGCGGACGCTGACACTTTCCAAGAAAGAACGTATCTGGCTGGCGGGTAACACGTTTTATGGCCGCAGACAGATATTTGAGCCGGAGTTTTTGGACTGGCTTGCTAACTTCAAACTACCTGACTACGAACTTTCAACCCGCAACGGCCAATTTGAATTGCATTTTCATGGCCGCTGGTGCGAGACGACCATGTGGGAAATTCCGGCCCTGGCCATCATCAATGAACTGCGTTCGCGCGACGCCATGCGCGATCTCGGGCCGTTTCAACTTGATGTGCTTTACGCCCGTGCCAAAGCCAAAATGTGGGAAAAAGTCGAGCGCCTGAAAGTGTTGCCGGATTTGCGCATTTCAGACTTTGGCACCCGTCGCCGCCATTCATTTCTGTGGCAGCGCTGGTGCGTGCAGGCGCTGGCTGAAGGCATTCCCCATGCCTTTACGGGTACATCCAATGTGCTGCTCGCGATGGATAATGATCTTGAAGCTGTCGGCACCAATGCCCACGAACTGCCGATGGTCTATGCGGCATTGGCAGATTCTGATGATGAATTGCGCGCCAGCCCATATAAAGTGCTTTCAGATTGGACCCAGCTTTATGGCGGCAATTTGCGCATTGTGTTGCCTGATGCCTATGGAACGGCTGCTTTTCTAAAAGCTGCACCGGATTGGGTGGCGGACTGGACAGGTTTCCGCCCCGATTCCATGCCGCCGATCGAAGGCGGGCAAGCCATCATCGATTGGTGGCGGACGCGTGGCCGCGACCCGCGTGAAAAATTGCTGATTTTTTCAGACGGTATCGACACCGATTCTATCATTGACACCTACCATCATTTCAATGGCAAAGTGCGGATGGCATTTGGCTGGGGTACCAATCTGACCAATGATTTTATCGGCTGCGCGCCTGATAAAAACGAGCAGCTCAAACCCATTAGCCTTGTCTGCAAAGTAACAAAAGCTAACGGAAGAAATGCAGTGAAGCTGTCAGATAATCCCGAAAAGGCGACCGGCGACGCGGGCGAAATCCAGCGGTATTTGCAGGTGTTTGGCGACAAAGCCCGTAAGCCACAACCGGTTTTAGTGTAATGGCTTTCGTTCAAATCTTACGTCTGCCGCATAATCAAGACTTGGCCTTGCCCGGCTATGAAACAGTTGGTGCTGCGGGCATGGATTTACGCGCCGCTGTCGATGAACCCGTCATACTCATGCCCGGTGCGCGCGCAGCCATTCCAACTGGTTTGGCTTTCGCGGTTCAGCAAGGGTTTGAAGCCCAAATTCGCCCGCGTTCTGGTTTGGCGCTGAAACACGGTGTAACTTGCCTTAATAGCCCCGGCACAATTGATTCAGATTACCGCGGCGAGGTCAAAGTGATTTTGATCAATTTAGGGCAAGAACTATTTATAATTCAGCGCGGCGAACGCATAGCACAAATGGTAATCGCACCCGTGGTTCAAGCCGAAGTGCTGGAGGTTGAAACCCTTGATGTCACCGCGCGCGGGGCAGGCGGCTTTGGTTCAACAGGTTTGAAATAATGCGCATTTCAGTCACCGATATGCATACCGGCGGCGAACCGGTTCGCATTATTGATGCACGAGATGAAAGAACCGGCTGGCCAGAGCCGCAAGGCAATTCCATTCTTGAAAAACGCGCCTTTGCCAAAGCCCATCAAGACCACTATCGCAAATTTTTGATGTTCGAGCCGCGCGGTCACTACGACATGTATGGCGCATTGATTGTCTCGCCGACTTTGCCGGGTGCCGACTTTGGCGTCTTGTTTATGCACAATGAAGGTTGGTCAACGATGTGCGGCCATGCCGTGATTGCACTTGGCCGTTATGCGGTCGACCAAGGCTGGGTGAAAAGAGTGGAGCCATTCACCAGAGTTGCCATTGAATGTCCGTGCGGGCTGGTGGTGGCAGAAGTTCATGTCAATGACGGTAAATCAGGCGCGGTGTCCTTCGAAAGCGTTCCTGCGTTTTTGTTTGCCGCCAACCAGAGCATTGCCTTGCCAAACTATGGTTTGGTCAAATTCGACATAGCTTATGGCGGCGCATTTTATGCCATCGCAGAAGCTGGCCAGTTTGGGCTGAAATTTGGCCGTGATCCGGTCCGGCACTTTGTCGACGCTGCAGACAATCTCACCCAAGCGGTGAAGAATGCACACCCACTTTCGCATCCTGAAAGCGCTGATCTCGCATTTCTCTATGGATCAATTATTACAGATGGCGGAAACGGGAAACACACTCCAACACGCAATATCTGTGTGTTTGCTGACCGCGAGGTTGACCGCTCGCCCACCGGTTCCGGCGTTACGGCAAGGCTGGCAGCAATGCGGGCAAAAGATATATTGAGCACCCTTGGTCAATTAACATTCGAGAGTGTCACAGGCTCAAAATTTACAGGCGAGATTACTGGCGTCGTTGCGCACTATCCGGTTCCAGCCATTCGCGCCAAGGTTGCAGGTTCTGCCTATTATTCTGGCAAAGCCGTGTTTGAATTGGAAGACGGCGATCCGCTCGGTGGCGGATTTTTGGTTCGTTAACACTCAAAAGCCAAAAGCCGCCGTGTCACCACAGCGGCTTTTCCAATTTCAAACAACCAGCTCTTACAGCCCGTCTTCTTTTTTCGCTGCTTTTTTACGGTCGTTAAAGTCGAGGTAGCGCTTGCGAAGGCGAATTGATTTTGGCGTTACTTCTACCAATTCGTCATTGTCGATATAGGCAATCGCCTGCTCCAGGCTCATCCGGATTGGCGGTGTCAATGACACGGCTTCGTCTTTGCCCGAAGCGCGCATATTCGTGAGCTTTTTGCCTTTAACCGGGTTCACGTCCAAGTCGTTGTCTCTGGAGTGCTCGCCCACGATCATGCCTTCATAGACGGGCTCTTGCGGGATAACGAAGATTTTGCCGCGGTCTTCAAGGTTGAACAAGGCAAATGCCACAGCAACGCCGCTTTCAGTGGAAATCAGCACACCGGCGCGGCGACCCATGATAGGTCCTTTGAACGGGGTCCAATCGTGGAAAACACGGTTGAGAACACCGGTGCCACGGGTGTCTGTCAGAAATTCGCCGTGATAGCCGATCAGGCCGCGTGACGGCACATTGGCAATAATACGGGTTTTGCCAACGCCAGACGGCTTCATTTCAAGAAGGTCGCCTTTGCGCGGGCCGGTGATTTTTTCAATCACAGAACCGGTGTATTCATCATCAACGTCAATCGTAACCTCTTCGACCGGCTCCATACGCACGCCGTCTTTTTCTATGTAAATCACGCGCGGGCGCGAGACCGACAATTCAAAGCCCTCACGGCGCATATTTTCGATAAGCACGCCCATTTGCAATTCGCCGCGGCCCGACACCTCATAGGCTTCGCCGCCCGGTGTATCGCGCACTTGAATGGCGACATTTGATTCAGCTTCTTTCATCAAACGGTCGCGAATGACGCGGGTCTGAACTTTTGAGCCTTCACGGCCGGCCAACGGTGAATCGTTAATGCCGAAGGTGACAGTGATGGTCGGCGGGTCAATCGGTTGGGCTGGAATGGCGTCAGTTACGGTCAAGCCGCATAATGTATCGGCAACAGTGGCTTTGGTCATGCCGGTGATCGACACAATGTCGCCAGCCTCACCAAACTCAATGGCGTGCTGCGACAGGCCGCGGAATGCGAGGACTTTTGTGATGCGGAAGTTTTCAATCAGCGTATTATCACGCGCCAAAACTTTGATCTGCTCACCCACTTTTGCCCGGCCTGATTCAATACGGCCGGTCAAAATACGGCCGAGGAATGGATCGGCTGACAGCGTTGTTGCCAGCATCCGGAACGGTTCTTCGGCAGCTGCAACCTGTTGTGGCGTATGAACATGGCTGACCACCAAATCAAACATCGCATCCAAATTCTCGCGGCGGCCATCCAGTGACGTATCGGCCCAGCCTGAACGGCCGGAGGCGTAAAGCACTGGAAAATCGAGTTGCTCGTCATTGGCACCAAGATTGGCAAACATATCAAATACGTCGTTGAGCGCCCGGTCAGGGTCAGCGTCAGGTTTGTCGACCTTGTTCAACACCACAATCGGGCGAAGGCCGAGGCGCAGAGCCTTTGCGGTCACAAATTTTGTTTGTGGCATTGGGCCTTCAGCGGCATCAACCAGCAGAACAACGCCATCCACCATTGACAAAATACGCTCAACTTCTCCGCCAAAGTCAGCATGGCCCGGCGTATCAACAATGTTAACGCGAATGCCCTTCCACTCAACCGAGGTGCACTTGGCAAGAATGGTAATGCCGCGCTCGCGCTCAAGGTCGTTTGAATCCATTGCGCGCTCGGCAACTGTTTGGTTGTCGCGGAAAGCGCCGGATTGTTTCAAGAGCTGGTCAACCAAAGTTGTTTTGCCGTGGTCAACGTGAGCGATAATGGCTATATTGCGAAGGTCCATTTATGGGCCTCCTTTCAAAATATGTTTTGTTGTTGGTGTGCGACATTGGGAGTTGACGCGGGCGTTAGTGGATTATGGCGAGAAACGCCAGCCTTGATTGCACGATTGCTTCAGTCAACCGGATTAAACTTTCGAATAAAGCCGGAACATCGCTGCCCCGGCTTCAAATTCAGTCAAACAGGAAAATTATGCGGCCTGTGTTGGACGGGCAGCCTTAAAGCCGGGCTTTTTCCGGCGTTGTCCTTTGAAGGCCGGTTTGCCATTGGGCGCACCATCTTTCGAAAAATGCGCGCGGGGCGCATTGGCCGGATGTGCACCGGCACGTTGCGGGCGGGGAGCACGATGAGCGCGTGCAGCTTCGCCGGTTGCGTCACCCTCTTGCGGCACAGCAACAAAACCGTCCTGACGGCGCACGTTCTTTACGCCATCACGGTGACCACCAAAACCTGATGGGCGGGGCGCACGTTCCGGGCGTTTGTCTTCACGCGGCAGTGCATTTTTCTCGCCGCTAACCACCTTGAGTGCAACGCCGGTTAGGCGCTCAATGGCACGCAGCAAATGCGTTTCGTCGCTTGCACAAAATGCATGTGCGATACCTGAGGCACCGGCGCGCGCGGTGCGGCCAATCCGGTGCACGTAGTTTTCAGGCACGTCGGGCAGATCGTAGTTGTAAACATGACTTACGCCCGGAATGTCAATTCCGCGCGCCGCCACATCGGTTGCAACAAGCACTTTCACCACACCATCCCGGAATGCCTTGATGGCGCGGTCACGCTGGCTTTGGCTTTTATTGCCATGAATGGATTCGGCTTTGTAACCGGCATCGAGCAGCACTTTGAGAATTTTCTCTGCGCCATGTTTGGTGCGTGAAAACACCAATGACAAATCATCTGTGCCCATGCCGAGCAATTCTTTGAGTTTTGCAGCTTTGTCTTTTTGCGCAACAAAATGAATATGTTGCGAAACCTTATCCGCCGTACGGCCGGATGGGTTCACCTCAACGCGCACAGGATTGTGCAAATAGGCAGTTGAAAGCTCAGCAATTTCTTTCGGCATGGTGGCCGAAAACAGCATGGTCTGGCGCTCTTTTGGCAAATGCTTGGCGATTTTTTTCAGGGGAATGATAAAACCAAGATCAAGCATTTGGTCCGCTTCATCGAGCACCAAAAACTTGGCTTGATCCAAACGGACCGCTTTACGCTCAATCAAATCGAGCAAACGGCCAGGAGTTGCCACCAAAACGTCGACGCCACGAAACAGATTGTTAATCTGCACATTGATTGATGCACCGCCAACGGCAGTAACAACTTTCAAAGGTGTCCGTTTCACAAAGGTTTTGAGAACTTCGGCGATCTGGTTCACAAGTTCGCGCGTCGGGGCCAAAATAAGCGAACGTGTGATTTTTGGCATGGGCGCAACGCGGTTGTTAAACAAATGTTCAATCAATGGCAGGCCGAATGCGGCCGTTTTGCCAGTGCCGGTCTGCGCCAAGCCCATTAAATCACGGCCCGATAAAACATGCGGGATAGCTTTGGCTTGAATTGGCGTTGGTGTTTCAAAGCCAAGCTGCTCCAGCGTTTTAAGAATGGCAGGCGACAGGCCGAGATCAGCAAAACCGCCGGTCGAAACGGGAGCGTCAGGAGTTGAGGTAGAATTTTCCAAAATAAAGTCTTTCATTTGCGCAAGCAGTGATGCGGCGCGGGTAAAGGAACCGGCCTTTGCTGTGCTGAACGCATGGCAAAGCCGGAATACGGGTTGGCCAGCACAAGCAACGCAATGAAATGCGCGAATGTGCCTGAAGCACCCCGCGTGAAATGGGAACTTGTTTAAAGTCGCCCTGCTAAAAGCTCGAGGGCTTTGCCGCCTTGCCGGTTCATCAGTGGATGAAGGCTGGCTGCTCACGCGGCAGCCAAGGGGCATATGAGTGCGCTATGAGCGAATTGGTCTGCAAAGTCAAATCAATGAGCTATGCAAACTGTGCAGGGGAGCTGTGCGGGTCAAGGCCAGGCAATAATCCCGCATTGTTTGCAATTCTTGCACCCCTGCCAATTAGAGAATTGCAAAAGCCCCTGCTGGCAAACTATTGGCTAACCATCATGACAATTACACTTTCAGGCTTTATCACTTACGCTTTAGCCCTTGGCGTTGCCGCTGCCATACCCGGCCCCGGTATCACAGCATTGGTGGCGCGCGCCCTTGGCTCGGGCTTCATGGCCAGCTTTTGGATGTCAATTGGCCTCATTCTTGGTGACCTGACCTATCTGATTGCGGTGCTTTTTGGCCTTGCTGTTTTGGCGCAAACTTTTGGCGTCGCGTTTCTTATTATTAAATGGCTTGGTGTTGCCTACCTGATGTGGCTGGCATGGAATTTATGGACAACCGGCATCATGGGCCAAAACGTTCAAGCGGAGCAAAAACAGGAAAATGCTTTTTCATCGGCTTTGGCTGGTTGGACGCTGACGCTGGGCAACCCCAAAACGATGATTTTTTATCTCGCCATTGCGCCAACAATTATCCATCTGGATCAAGTGACATTGGTGGATGGCTTTGCGCTTGTGGGTATAACAGCGATTGTTTTGCTCGTTGTTATCATTCCTTATTTGATTTTAGCCGCAAAAGCGCGCGGGCTGTTTGCCAAACCGAAGGCACTCAAAATCATCAATCGCACGGCAGCGGGTTTTCTCGGTGGCGCGGCGTTGGCGATTGCACTCAGGTAAAAACAAAACTTTATTCTTGCAAAAACAGCTTTGTTAAAATCTGTTTGCGCAGCGTTAGCTAATCCTGCGCCAATGGTACTCGCATTTTGCGTCGCCCGTGTTTATATTAAATCCATAATTCAAAACACGGATGACATCTCATGACCGCGCGCAAACTTGGACACGGCAAAATTTACGCCTCAATTCTTGATACAGTCGGCAACACGCCGATTGTTCGGCTCGATAAATTTGCACGCGAAAAAGGCATAGTTGCTACTCTCACTGGCAAGATGGAGTTTTTCAACCCAACCCATTCGGTTAAAGACCGCATCGGCGTTGCGATGATCGAAGCGCTGGAAGCCGAAGGCAAAATTCAGCCCGGCGTTAACACACTTGTAGAGCCCACTTCCGGCAACACTGGTATTGGCCTTGCGTTTGCCGCCGCCGCCAAAGGCTATCGCCTTATACTCACTATGCCAGAAACCATGAGTATTGAGCGCCGCAAAATGTTGGCCATTATGGGTGCTGAACTGGTGCTCACTGAAGGCCCAAAAGGCATGAAGGGTGCGATCGCCAAAGCAACGGAAATTGCGGCTGAAATTCCAGGCGCGGTAATACCGCAGCAGTTTGAAAATGCTGCCAACCCGCAGATTCACCGTGTCACCACAGCCGAAGAAATCTGGAATGACACCGATGGTAAGATTGATATTTTAATATCCGGCATTGGCACAGGCGGCACCATCACCGGCATTGGCGAAGTCTTAAAAGCCCGCCGTCCAAGCATGCAAATCATTGCGGTTGAGCCTGAGGCATCGCCAGTTTTATCGGGCGGTGCCCCCGGCCCGCATAAAATTCAAGGTATTGGTGCAGGTTTTGCGCCTGCTGTTCTTAATACCCATATTTATGATGAAATCGTGCAGGTTGGTAATGATGCTGCGTTCGAAAACGCGCGCCTCATTGCCCGTCTCGAGGGTATTCCGGTCGGCATTTCGTCAGGCGCGGCTTTGCATGCTGCAACCATCATCGGCTCTCGGCCTGAAAACAAAGGCAAATTGATTGTAGTGATTTTGGCATCATTTGCCGAACGCTATTTATCGTCGGCTTTGTTTGACGGCATTAATGTGGCGGGCGCTTAAGCACCCCCGTTTATCGTCCGCGTGCTGCGCACGCGGGACTTTATCTTATCGTCCGCGTGCTGCGCACGCGGGACTTTATGTTATCG
>JANOPZ010000074.1:0-28353 GCA_031422195.1 Limoniibacter sp.
TTCGTCACGCACGCCGCCAAGCGCCATACGCACGAATTCACGACCGGTCGCGTTCGCGATCGATTTTCCAAGTGAGGTTTTACCAACGCCTGGAGGGCCAACAAGACAGATGATTGGGCCTTTGATCTTCTTCGAGCGAGACTGGACCGCCAAATGTTCAATAATGCGCTCCTTCACCTTATCGAGACCATAGTGGTCCGCCTCAAGCACATCTTCGGCGAACTGAAGATCGTTTTTGATGCGTGACGGCTTGCTCCATGGAAGCGACAACATCCAATCGAGATAATTGCGCACAACTGTGGACTCAGCTGCCATGGGTGACATTTGGCGCAGCTTTTTAACTTCGGCCAAAACCTTTTCACGGGCTTCTTTGGTGAATTTCGTTTTTGCAATACGGGCTTCAATTTCAGAAATCTCATCCCGGCCCTCTTCGCCGTCGCCGAGTTCCTTCTGAATTGCCTTCATTTGCTCGTTCAAATAGTATTCGCGCTGGGTTTTTTCCATTTGCCGCTTCACGCGGCTGCGAATGCGCTTTTCAACCTGCAGAACAGAAACTTCGCCTTCCATAAAGCCGAGCACACGCTCTAGCCGGGCACGAACGCTTACGGTTTCCAACAGTTCCTGCTTTTCAGAAATCTTGATGGCCAAATGCGTTGCCACTGTGTCGGCCAGTTTGGCTGCGTCTTCGATTTGACCGACCGCTGCCACGGTTTCTGGCGAGATTTTTTTGTTAAGTTTGACGTAATTTTCGAAGTCTTTGGATACTGACCGCATCAAGGCTTCGGTTTCAACTTTCGGGCCAGTGTCATCGCTTAGCACATGAGCTTGCGCCTCCATGAACTCGCCGCGCTCACCGAATGAAACAATTTTAGCGCGCGAAAAACCCTCAACAAGCACTTTGACCGTGCCGTCGGGCAATTTCAAAAGCTGCAAAATGTTTGCAAGCGTCCCGATTTTATAAATTTCGTCCATTGACGGGTCATCGTTGGCTGCATCCATTTGCGTGGCAAGCAAAATCTGGCGTTCACCGGCCATCACTGATTCAAGCGCGAGAATGGATTTCTCGCGGCCCACGAAAAGCGGCACAATCATGTTCGGAAAAACCACGATATCGCGCAAGGGCAACACAGCGTAGAGGTTGGTTTCAGGCGTTTTTTTGGCTGAATTAGGCATTATATTTCTTTCTTCACTGGCATCTGTCGCGCCATTTGAAGTGCTCCGGTTTGCCCAGCCGCACCATCATATCCGCTCCAGTTCACAACATGTTAAGTGTATAGCTGACTTCGATTTTTCAAGCTTTACGGGGATAAATATCGAACTGAAGTCTTGCACCAACGCACACACAAAAGCGTGAGCAGCACCGTTAAGTGCTGCCGATAACCCGTTACGCTGCGCCTGCGTCTTTACGTTCTGAATAAATGTAAAGCGGGCGAGCCTTGCCGTTGACGACTTCCGCTGAAATCACAACTTCTTGCACACCTTCCAGCGTTGGCAACTCAAACATAGTGTCGAGCAAGATGTTTTCCATGATGGAGCGCAGACCGCGCGCCCCGGTTTTGCGTTCAATTGCCTTTTTGGCAATCGCGCGCAAAGCATCTTCATGGAAGGTGAGTTCCACATTTTCCATATCGAAAAGGCGTTGATATTGTTTGCAAATCGCGTTTTTCGGCTGCGACAAGATGTTGATCAAGGCTTCATCATCCAAATCTTCGAGCGTTGCCAAAATTGGCAGGCGGCCGACGAACTCGGGGATAAGGCCAAAGCGCAACAAGTCTTCAGGTTCTACTTGGCGGAACAAATCGCCGGTACGCCGGTCTTCGGGGCTTTCAACAGTGGCGGCAAAGCCAATTGAGGTTTTACGGCCGCGGTCCGAAATAATGCGCTCAAGGCCCGCAAAAGCACCGCCGCAAATGAAGAGAATGTTGGTCGTGTCCACTTGCAAGAACTCTTGCTGTGGATGCTTACGGCCGCCCTGCGGTGGCACGGAGGCAACGGTGCCTTCCATGATTTTGAGCAAAGCCTGCTGGACGCCCTCACCTGAAACATCACGTGTAATCGACGGGTTGTCAGATTTACGGGAAATCTTATCCACCTCATCAATATAAACGATGCCGCGCTGGGCACGTTCAACATTGTAGTCGGCAGCTTGAAGCAGTTTCAGAATAATATTTTCAACATCTTCACCGACATAACCGGCTTCGGTCAAAGTCGTGGCATCAGACATTGTGAACGGCACATCAATGATCCGGGCGAGCGTTTGCGCGAGCAGGGTTTTACCGGTGCCGGTTGGGCCGATCAGCAAAATGTTCGATTTTGCCAATTCCACATCATTATTTTTCTGCGCATGGGCAAGGCGCTTATAATGGTTATGAACGGCAACGGCCATCACGCGTTTTGCGTGTTTCTGGCCAATCACGTAATCATCCAGCACATCCATGATGCTTTGCGGTGATGGCACGCCCTCATCAGATTTGATCAATGATGATTTGTTTTCTTCGCGGATGATATCCATACAAAGCTCGACGCATTCATCACAGATGAACACCGTCGGGCCTGCAATCAGCTTACGCACCTCGTGCTGGCTTTTGCCGCAGAACGAGCAATAGAGCGTATTCTTGGTATCACCAGTTGAGCCATTATTGATTTTGCTCATCGACTATTCCTTCCTTCAAGGTGCCGCATGCGCATGCAAAGCAACCTTTATTCTTGCCGGGTAAACAAGATTGAACCCGGTCGGCCTATAGGAACGCATAACCCTAAACAAACAACAGTCTGTTATGTGAAGCTATCGCGCGAAAAATCAACGAATGATTAAGCATAACCGGCTCAGACACCAGAAAGCCCAAAAAAACGTGTTAAAAATGTCGCAATGAAGCCCCGCAACAGATTGCGGGGCTGAAAGGCGCGACAAAAAGGCAAGTTGTCACTAAACAATGCTTAAGCCTTGGCACCATCTTTAGGTTCGATTGCCTCACGTGAAGCAATTACTTTGTCGATTAAGCCCCAATCCTTAGCCGCCGCCGCTGTCATGAAATTGTCGCGCTCAAGACCAGCCTCAATTTCTTCATAACTTTTGCCGGTGTGTTTGACATAGATTTCGTTTAAGCGGCGCTTCATGTTTTCAATCTCACGCGCCTGAATGAGGATATCAGTCACTTGCCCCTGTGCACCGCCGGAAGGCTGATGCACCATCACGCGGGCGTTTGGCAGAGCAAAGCGCATGTCTTTGTGGCCTGCAGCGAGCAATAATGAGCCCATAGAAGCGGCTTGGCCCATACACAAAGTGGCTACGGGCGGCTTAACGAACTGCATCGTATCGTAAATTGCCATACCGGATGTCACCACGCCGCCGGGCGAGTTGATGTACATATTGATTTCTTTTTTCGGGTTTTCTGACTCCAGAAACAAGAGCTGCGCACAGACCAGTGTAGACATGCCATCTTCAATACCGCCGGTGATGAAAATGATACGTTCTTTGAGCAGCCGTGAAAAAATATCGTAAGCGCGCTCACCGCGGTTGGTCTGTTCGACAACCATCGGAACGAGGTTCATGTAGGTGTCGATCGGGTCTCTCATAGAAATGTCCTTTCGGGGCATCAGCCAAGGCATGTGCGCGAATCGCTTATGCCTGATTGTCGAATACTAATGGTAAATAGGTCGCCAACACCGGTGGCGACAAGGGGGTGCATAAAGACAAGGTAAATGGGTGGGGCCAATACGGTCAGATGTATCGAGCGGGGGCCAACCACCGTTTGAATCCATCCATATCACCGGTTTCAACCGCATCTGCTGCTCTGCGCCCAACAGCAGAGCCAAACTTATAGCCGTGGCCGGAGCAGGCCGAAATCACCATTGTGCGGCCAAGTTGCTCGGCGGTGAAGTTCTCGTCTTTTGTGTAAGTGTAGGCACAAGTCACCACGTCCAGTGGTTGATATTGATCGAGATCGCGAATAACGCCACTAAAGTATGCCAGCATTTCTTGGCCTTCGTTTTGCCGCGCCATACGGTTTGTATCGGCATTTTCAGCTTTGCGTTTGTGCTGCGTTGAGCCAAACTTTAGCCCTGCCCCGCCACTGGGCGGAAGCACATAGCCTTCGATTTTACCACCAATATCCAAGATCACGGGCGACGTTTCCCACGCTGCGGCGTGGTGCGCGGGCGGGTTCATATACACCACGGCGGTGCGGTAAATAATCAATTGTTCTTGCATTTGCGGGATAATGTCAGGGGTCCAGCCACCAGCCGCAACCACAACGCGGTCAGCAGATAATTCGCTGCCGTCAGCAATTGTGACCTTGGCATTATCGGTGTTGATTGCTGTGACATCAACGTTTTCGCGCAAGATCGCGCCGTGCACCAGCAACCAATCGCGCAGGCCAAGCGCAATCTTGCGGCAATGGAGTTCTCCGCCTTCTGGTGAAACAACGCCCCACTGCATGGCATCCCTCTTAAGGAACGGGAAGCGTTGCTGCCACTCTTCGTCTTTGACATGGTCATAACCAAAACCACCGGCATCCAGCCCTTTGCGAAATACATCGGCATCATCGCCATCATAATGCGAGAAAAGGGCAAAACCCCTTGCATCATAATGGTTTGCGCCAATATCTTCCCAAACTGAATCCCATGCTTCAAAGGCTTCGGTTATCATTGGCGCATAGCCGGAAGCGGTTGAATAAGCGCGGCGCATGATGCGATGATGGTCGCCTGATGCCGCCATCGGGTTGGGGATTTGTCCCCGCTCAATGAGTGTGACTAGGTGGCCGCGTTTGATGAGCGCCCAAGCCGTTGAAAGCCCGACAATACCGCCACCAACAACAATCACTTTCATTTCAAAAACCCCTGCTTGCCAAGACGGCATGCACCGCCAATATGCAACTATGTCAAATAACGATTCAACGCCCGATTGGCTTCATCTCAACGCTGAAACAAAACACGTCAAGCTCGATGTGCGCGAACAGGCGTTTATCCAGGATCCGTATCAAGCTTACACGCATTTCCATGCAGCCGGAGGCCGTATTTTCTGGGAAGATTACGGCTTTTGGTGTTTTGCAAATTATGAAGATGTGAGCAGCCTTTTGCGCGATAAACGCTTTGGCCGCGAAGTGCCGGGGCATTTGCGCCCTGAAGCGCGGCCGCATTTGGAATGGTTTGACCGCGTAGAAAAACACTCGCTGTTAGAGCTTGAGCCACCGGACCACACGCGGCTGCGCCGGTTTGTAAACCGCGCATTTGTTTCAAACCAGATTGAGCGGCTGAGACCCGAGATTGAAACTCTATGCCATGAATTGATCGACAGTTTTGAAAATTTGGCCGAAGTTGATTTGCTAAAAGCCTACGCAACGCCGATTCCTCTGCGCGTTATTTCATCACTCATGGGCGTGCCACAGAGCTTGGAGCCAATGCTGCTCGACTGGTCCCATGCAATGGTGAAACTTTATACGCTCAAAGCGTCGCCTGCAGAGGAAGCCGCTGCCAATGCTGCATGCCGCGATTTTCATGGCGCGCTGATCGACATTATTGCGCTTAGAAAAGCCAAGCCGGGACAAGATTTGTTGAGCACATTGGCCACCAGCGGTATGAGCGACGATGAAATCGTTTCAACCGCTGTTCTCCTGATCAATGCCGGGCACGAAGCGACCGTTCATCAAACCGGTAACACAGTGAAAGTTCTTTATGATCCGTCGTTTCCGGATCGGCGCGCACTTATAGATCAACACGCGCCAGCCCAAATCGTGGAAGAGGCGTTGCGATTTGATGCGCCACTGCATTTGTTTACGCGATACGCAAATGAAGACATTGATTTTGGCAACGGCGTTTTGGTCAGACAACATCAGCAAATCGGATTTTTGTTGGGTGCGGCCAACCGAGATCCGGCGGCGTTTAACGATGCCAATCAGTTCAAACCTCTACGGGCCGATCAGAAAAATGTGTCATTTGGTGCAGGGATTCACTTTTGTATCGGTGCACCGCTGGCGCGCATGGAATTGTCGATCTCGCTGAAAACCTTGTTTTCGCGCCTGCCAGAGCTCCAATTGTCACGTGCTGCGCGTTTTGCGGATGCTTACCATTTTCACGGATTGGAAACCCTGTTTGTAAACCCGTAAGCGCGAGTGCTCCGTGTTTACACAAATCTAACGCTCAACTGTCAGACCGCCCGAAGAAAACCGGGGTCGATAAATGTTTGGTAATGAAGCTGATAAACGCATGCCAGTAACGATGACGCTGGTGAATGGCAGTATCTTGCGCGGAAGCGTGCCTGCGGGCGCAAGCGCCAGCTTGGCTTTTGAGTTGAACAGAGACGGTACATTTTTGAACTTCAAAACCTCAACCGGGCAAATCGTGTTTGTTGCCAAATCGACAATTGCGCAAGTTTCTGCGGGCAATGAAGAGAAAAAAGCAAGTCTACCAGAACTTATAAGGGGCCAAAGCCCCTACAAAGTTCTACGCGTAAGCGATGCAGCAACACCAGAGATGATCCGTCAATCCTATTTGGCGTTGGCAAAAATCTATCACCCCGATAATTTTGTGGCTGAAACGACCGCGCCGGAAGTCTATGAATATGTTAATGATATGTTCCAGCAGATAACGATGGCCTATTCCTCGCTAAAGGATTTACAAGCGCAGGCGGCTTAGGGTCCCGACCATTTCAATGAAATCAATAGGTCCTGGCCCTATCCCTTAATAACGTATTCTTTGCGCGTCGTTTCAATCACACGCCAAATGCCTTTGAAGCCCGGGCGGATAACGAAGCTGTCACCGGCCTTGAGTTCATGTATGCCGCCGCCTTTTTCTTCGAGCACCGAATGGCCGGAGATAATCCGGCAATATTCCCATTCAGTATAAGTGACACGCCATGCACCCGGCGTTGATTCCCAAACGCCGCAAAGCACGCCGTCAACATCTTCAAAATTCCAAGTGGTGTGCTTCGGGTTGCCATCAAGAATTTTTTCGTGCGGCGGTGCATCGTGCTCGGGCTTTACGCTGAGCAGGTCAAAACGGTGAAAATTCTGGGACATGGCGGCTCCTCCTGCCAGAATGATTCAAATCTTTTATGCCTCAAACTGGCAGAGTTTAACGCGATGTGCCACAGCAGGATGATGCAAAGAGCGGTTTTCTTAGGATTAGTTTTGTGCGTGTTGGCTGCTTTCAGCCAAGCGCTTGCAGAACCACAACCAAAGCCTGCGATTGTTGACGCAAAATCTCTTGTACAGCGTATCTGCGAACTCATCGAAACCGAGGCGACCAAAAACAACTTACCACCAGAATTCTTCGCACGGCTGATATGGAAGGAAAGTCGGTTTGATGCACTCGCCGTGTCGCCGGTGGGGGCGGAAGGCATTGCGCAGTTTATGCCCGCCACCGCCACGTTTCGCGGGCTGAAAGACCCGTTTGACATTGAACAGGCCCTGCCCGCTTCTGCTGCATATCTGGCTGAACTCACCCGCATTCACGGCAATTTGGGCCTTGCCGCCGCCGCATACAACGCCGGTGAAGGCCGCCTTCGCCAATGGATGAATGGCAGCTTTTTGCCGATTGAAACCGAGAATTATGTGTTTGATATTTTGGGTGAACCGGCTGAAGTGTTTTTGAACCTCGACCATGAAACCAAAATCAAGCCGCTGGATGATAAACTGACATTCGCAGAGGCCTGCCTGAAACTGCCGGTGATCCTGTCTCGTTTCCCTTCGATGGCACAAACACTGCGCAAACCGTGGTTTATTCAGGTTGCTGGCGGCTTCAAACAAGGACCCGTGGCGCGGAAATGGACGCGGCTGAGGCCAAAGCTTAACGCCATCATTGGCAACAACCCCGTTGCGCTGAGCCGCTCCCGCTCCCCGCTTGGTAGGCGTGGTATTTATACGGTGCGGATTGGCGCTGACAGCCGGAACGAAGCGGACGCGATTTGTGGCGCGATAACGCGGAGCGGGAATAGCTGTTTGGTGAAAAAGGTGCAGTAGTTTTTATGGCTCACCACAAATCTATATCATTAGTCATCCCCGCGAATGCGGGGACCCAGACTTTCTTATCTTAAATCATTGAAATTTCAGCAAGAAAACAAGCCTAGGCCCCCGCACAAGAAAGGCGGGGGTGACTAATTTCTAGGCTTTGGTGGTCAAACTATCCCATTCCTTCATGGTGAGGAGCGCTTCTTCAGCGCGTCTCGAACTACGAAGGAACCACGCGGACAGTCTTTGTGGTGCGGGTCCACGGGCTGCGCCCGTCCTCACCATGAAGAATGAGGGTTGGCCCGATTGATAACACGGCCACCACAATCGCTCATTTTCTGCTTTTTCTTTGTTTATTCAGTGCTTCTTTTTTTTCAAATATTTCCATTTGAGATTCGATGAATTGCTTGCTCAACAACGCATATTTTTTGTTTTCCTCTATCACTTGTTCAATTGGAGGGAGGGTTATTTTGGGTGCGGGTATTTCAACGGGTTGAATTACTATCCTCGTATCCAAAGTTTCTTTCTGCACAAATGGCGCTTGAGATTTTGTGAACAGAAAATTTGAAACATGGTCTTTTGTTGCATTTGCTATGCGTTGGATGTTGTAAGTTAAGAACGATACAACCAAGCTAAAGAAAAGGGCCGCCGACGCAGATGAATTGTCAACGCCGCCATGCCACGAGCATGCGCCTTGGGTGCCGATTTTTGGCGACCGCCAGCCGCTTTCGCAAATTGCGCGCAAGTCGTATATCGAGCCTAAGATTTTGTAACAGATGATATAGGAAGCGACCGCTAGCAATATTTTGTATTGCAGCTTCGCACTCAAGCTAGCGCCTGTTCCAAATCCGCAATAATATCTGCCACATCCTCAATGCCAATCGACAACCGCACGGTGTCCGGCCCGGCCCCGGCGGCCACTTTACCGGCATCAGAGAGTTGCGAGTGCGTAGTAGAAGCGGGGTGGATGGCGAGGGAGCGCACGTCGCCGATGTTGGCCAGATGCGAGAATAGTTTCAGTTTCTCGATCAGTTTAACGCCAGCTTCATGTCCGCCCTTCACACCAAACGTAAACACCGAACCTGCGCCTTTGGGCGAGTATTTCTGTTGCAATGCGTGGTTGGCGTGGGTTGGCAAGCCGGCATAATGTACCCACGCAACTTTCTCGTGTTTTTCGAGCCATTGGGCAACGGCCATAGCATTGGATGAATGGCGTTCCATGCGCAGCGAAAGGGTTTCAGAACCGGTTAGCAGCAAGAACGCGTTCATGGGTGAAATGGCGGGGCCAAGATCACGCAGGCCAAGCACGCGGCAGGCGATTGCGAAGGCGAAATTGCCGAAAGTTTCATGCAGTTTGACGCCGTTATATTCAGGGCGCGGCTCAGACAATAGCGGGTATTTATCATTGGCCGACCAATTGAACGTGCCGCCGTCAACGATAATGCCGCCCATGGCATTACCGTGGCCGCCGATGAATTTGGTGAGCGATTCCACGACCACATCGGCGCCATGCTCAATTGGCCGGATAAGGTATGGTGAGGCCATGGTATTATCGACGATGAGCGGCAGGCCGTGTGCGTGGGCAATTTCGGCAATCGCGGCAATGTCCGTGAACGTGCCGCCGGGGTTGGCGAGGCTCTCAATGAAAATGGCCTTGGTGCGGGCATCAATGTGTTTGGCAAAAGATGACGGATCGGTTGCGTCAGCAAAGCGGGCTTCCCAGCCAAAAGACTTGAAGCTCTGCGAGAACTGGTTCATCGAGCCGCCATAGAGCTTGTTGGCGGCCACAAAATTATCGCCCGGGTGCATCATGGTGTGGAACACCAACTGCTGTGCAGCATGGCCGGAGGCCACTGCCAAAGCAGCTGTGCCGCCGTGCAGCGCTGCAACGCGCTCTTCGAGCACGGCCTGTGTCGGGTTCATGATACGGGTGTAAATATTACCGAAGGCTTTGAGCGCGAACAGCGAGGCCGCATGATCGGCACTGTCAAACACATAGGCGGTTGTCATGTAGATTGGCGTCACGCGCGCGCCCGTGGATGGGTCTGGCCGCGCACCGGCGTGGACTTGCAGCGTATCAAAGCCTGGCTTTTTGGCGGACATTATCATTCTCCTATGGGTTTGCTGAGCGCCATATGGCGGATGTTTTGCCAGTCGTCAAAGGCATGGTTTTGCGATTTCGGCTTGGCTTTGGAATGGCTTTGCGTGGCGAACGTTTAATCTTGCTTCTTGCCGGGTAAGCCAAAGCTTTGAACGCCCTTTAAGAGCACAGGTTTGCGTGAAGAGATGATGCCGGACGAAACACCCATCCAGCCGATTTCACCCGATAACCGCGCAAACTCAATTTTGGGGCAACGGTTTTGAATGACCGTTATTCCCGCGGCTTCTGCGCGCGCCGCTTGAAAGTCGTCACGGATCGTAAGCTGTGTCCAGATAATTTTGGGACGTGTTGCAAGTGCCAAAACCTCATCGAGAATGCCCGGCAGCGCCGAATTTGGCCGAAATACATCCACCATATCGATGACAAGCGGGATATCTCTCAGCGTTGCATAAACCATTTGGCCAAGGATTTGTCCGCCCGCCTGCCCCGGATTGACAGGAATAACAGTGTAGCCTTTGCCCAGTAAATACCGCATCACAAACCAGCTTGGACGCGTTTCGTTGGCCGAAGCACCAAGCATCGCAATTATTTTTGCGGAACGAAGTGCGCCGATAATCATTATGTCATCGTAATGATCATGGTGGTTCATTGCTAAAACTCATTCAGTTTTCGTTCATCCAATATGTTGCACGAAGGCTTAAACCGGTAAAGCGGAGGATAATATGCAAGTTCTAAAAATGCATCTGGTGGCCATTGCTGCAACTTGCTTTGCTGCGGCTCTTTTGCTGGTGGCTTTGCCTGTGCAGGCTGCGCCACGCGTGCAAACAATTACCAAATCTTGCGTGTCAATTCAAACCACATTGATTGAAAACGGGGCGGCGATTTTGCGATATCCTGCTAAACGTAACCCCAGCCTAACCCTTTATGACCGGTATGTTGGCGACAGCCGCTTTTGCCAAAGCAATGAAATCGGCAAATGGGCAAGTGTGCCGGCGAAAGACACCAGAAGCTGCCGCGTCATTGCTTGCCAAAAATTTCAACCTGATGATTTCTTTGACTTAGACGGTTACAATGGTGTATTTTTGCGACTGAGAATATCAAACTAACAAAGGCTTATTGCCCCGGCCACTCCGGCGTCCGTTTTTCAATAAACGCGCCAATGCCCTCTTCGGCATCGCGCGCCATCATATTTTCCACCATCACCCGAACGGTGTAATCATAGGCCTCGGCAACGCCCATTTCGGCTTGCTCATAAAACGCTTGCTTACCGATTTTCAGCGTCAAAGCTGATTTAGAAACAATGGTTTGCGCGTATTTATCAACAATGTGATTCAGATATTCACGCGGCACAACACGGTTGACAAGGCCAAACTCGCGCGCCGTTGCAGCGTCAATGGTTTCACCGGTGATCAGCATTTCCATGGCATGTTTGCGGCTGATATTACGGCTCAGCGCCACCATTGGCGTTGAACAAAACAGTCCGATGTTGACACCCGGCGTGGCGAAAGCTGAGTGGTCGGAGGCGATAGCCAAATCGCAGCTTGCCACCAGTTGGCAGCCAGCTGCGGTTGCCAGGCCATCAACTTTGGCAATGACAGGCTTGGGGTTTTTAACAATGGCCAACATGACTTCGGCACAGAGTTTCATAGTACGTTCGAAAAACGCGCGACCGTTGTCCGCATCCTTTCGTGCAGCAGTCATTTCTTTCAAATCATGACCGGCTGAAAATAATTTTCCGGCAGCTTCGAGCACAATAACGCGGACAGATTTGTCGGCGGCAGCATGATTGAACGCTGTTTTGAGCACGGTTAAAACTGCAATCGAAAGCGCATTTGCTGGCGGATTTGCTAATGTCAACGTCAAAACGCCGCCCTCAAAATGAGATTTTACCGGGCCATCCATTATTTCAGCAGACATAAGCTAACCTCAAATCAGAACAACTGTTGTCCGCTTTAATCGCAAACTATCCACTTCAGCGCCAGTCATCCTATGCTGCATTGAAAAAGCATATTAAGGCAAATTATATGATAAAGCGAACATCTGATAATGGCCTTATGGAAATCATCGCCCATGAAGCGATTGTTTTAACGCCTTACCGTGACGTGAAAGATGTTTGGACAATTGGCGTCGGGCATACAGCCATGGCTGGCGGCATCAACCCGGCCAAATTTAACGGCCAACTCACGTTGGCGGGCGCAATTCATATTTTCCGCACAGATTTAGCAAGATATGAGCGGCGCGTTTCAAAGGCGTTTACACGCGCGCTAACCCAATTTGAGTTTGATGCAGCTGTTTCATTTGATTTCAACACCGGCGCCATTGACCGCGCAACTTGGGTTGAAACTTTCAATGGAGGCAATCGCGAATTGGCCGTTCAGCAAATTATGAACTGGCAGAAACCCCGGCAAATTATCCCGCGCCGTAAAAAAGAGCAGATTTTGTTTTCGAGCGGTTATTACAGTTCCAGCGGGACGGCTATACTTTATCCATCATCAAAATCTGGTGTCGTGCTTTGGAACGCAGGCCAGCGCGTTGATTTGGCTGGCCTACTCGGCGTTCAAGCTTCAATTCAGAAAATTGAGCCAAAAGCGGCTTCCACCAGCCTTTTGGCACGTATTTTATCAAGATTAAAACAATTGTTTTAATACGGTATAATTTTACCACATACTTAACTAACTGATTTTGCTCATATAATAACAACGTCGCACCTTTTTGGCTGGTTGACAACCGCGGTTTGGCTGCCTATTGCCACGCTTGGCTGATCGCATACGCAATTTGCCCGTTCTTGTTTGATCAAGAACATTAAGCAACCTAAAAAATGTCCGCCGGAATGACATGTTCTGAAGCGGAATTGAAAAGAGAAAATTATGGGAACCTTCGTCCAAAAACCGGCGGAAGTTGTTAAGAAGTGGATCCTGATCGACGCTGAAGGCGTTGTCGTGGGCCGCCTTGCAACTTACATCGCTTATGTCCTTCGCGGCAAACACAAGCCAACTTTCACACCCAACGTTGATGACGGCGATAATGTTATCGTCATTAATGCCGACAAAGTGGTGTTCACCGGCAAAAAATATCAGGACAAAATTTACTACCGCCATACTGGTTATGCCGGCGGCATTAAAGAAACCAATCCGCGCCGTATTCTTGAAGGCCGCTTCCCTGAGCGTGTTGTTGAGAAAGCCGTCGAGCGTATGGTTCCGCGCGGGCCGCTTGGCCGGCGACAAATGAAAAACCTTAAGGTTTATGCAGGCGCAACCCACCCGCATGAAGCACAACAGCCAGTCACAGTTGATTTTGCTGCCCGCAACACCAAGAACGTAAGGGCCTAATAAATGGCTGATCTTTCTTCACTCGCTTCACTAGCAACACCAGCTGCCGCCGCTGTTGCCTCAGCACCTGTGCATGTTCAAAAACTGGATAAGCAAGGCCGCGCTTACGCTACCGGCAAACGCAAGAACGCAATCGCCCGTGTTTGGATTAAGCCGGGCTCAGGCAAGATCATTGTAAACGGCAAAGACTTTTCGGCCTATTTTGCCCGTCCTGTTTTGCAGATGGTTGTTCAGCAACCCATCGTTGCAGCCGCACGTAGCGGCCAATTTGACGTGGTCGCCACTGCAACAGGCGGCGGCCTGTCCGGTCAAGCCGGTGCTGTACGCCACGGAATTTCAAAAGCTTTGACCTATTATGAGCCGGGCCTGCGCCTAGTTCTTAAACCTGGCGGCTTCCTCACGCGCGACAGCCGCGTTGTTGAACGTAAAAAATACGGCAAAGCCAAAGCCCGTAAGAGCTTCCAGTTCTCGAAACGGTAATCTTGTTGGCATTGAAGCACACGGTCTGTGTATGTTTTTCGATTTTTCGATCGGTGGCACTATTGGAGATAAAAATTGCGCAAATCCATCCGGGCTTTCGCACAATTTAATCGACAGGTTTGTAGGAGGCTCGACGGCCTCCTTCCAAACTTCTTTACTTCCAACCAGCAGTATGGTCCTGAATTACAGAAATTATACGAGCGAAAATTGAGACGGGCGCCTTCAAAAGCATCATTGAGGCCGGGAGCATTGATAGACCCATTCTGGAACGCAATAAACTTTATAAGTATATTGGGCTGGATATTGAAGAACGAGAGACATGTCATGATGTCTATGACGAATTCTTGGTGCAATCTGTAGAAGACCCGATCACCCGCAAAGCCGATATGATAATTTCCATAACTTTGCTGGAACACGTTAAAGATAACACAAAGAGCATCAAGCAGTTTTATGAAGCGCTGAATCCCGGAGGCTTTACGGCCCATTTCATTCCTTCAAAATATCACTTTTATTCGATTATACTAAGGATCGTCGGCCCTCGTTTGCAAAAATCTCTTATCGACATACTTAGGCCCGATGCTGCCGCAGTAACGGGGTATCCCGCTTTTTTTGATAAATGTTCCCCCGCTCAAATGCGCGATTTATTTGTTTCAACCGGGTTTGATTTAATTGAAATCAGGCCATTTTATTAGGCTACGGATTATTTTGCATTTTTCGTGCCAGCTTATGTTTTTGTGGCGGTGTTTGAGAATTTGTTCGAGAAACTCAATTGGAGTGTTTTTGCGAACGGTTTTATTATCACGGCGTATAAAAAATAACGATTTACTCTCAATATCTTGAATGAAAAATGGCAGAGCGTGTCGAGCCAATTCAACTCGTATTATAAGATATTATGATTGAATTGGCGTGAACCGCCGTCGCTGCGATGGCCCGATCATCTCTATGTTGCGAAATAAAAAACGTACCAAAGCGCTTTAAGTCAGCCACCAAATCCGTATTGTGGCAAATTCAATGACGGGCAAAGCTCGCGCTGGTTTGGGGATTTGGGACATTGGTAAAGTCAGCTATAAACAAAGCGGTAGAAGCGCAAGCTTCGCCCTCTCCTGATAACACCATTTTTGAACTGCGCAAAAAGCGCTCGCTTGATGATCTTATGGGGCCGCTGACACGGCTTTATGGCAACCGGCCCGATTTTTCTGATTTCACTGCTAAACTGTTCACTGTTCTTAAAGCCCGCTGGCATGAACGGCCTTCCGATTTGAAAGAGCTGGATCTGGCGCGTGATCTCAACCCCGACTGGTTTTTGAGCCAAGAAATGGTTGCATATGTTTTTTACATCGACCGGTTTTCCGGCACCTTAAAACAGGTTCCTAAGCACATCGACTACCTCAAAAACCTTGGCGTGACTTATGTGCATTTCATGCCTTGTCTAAAGCCGCGAGAAGGTGACTCTGATGGTGGCTATTCAGTGCAAGATTATCGCTCAATCAGCCCCGCGCTTGGCACTATGGGTGAGTTTGAAGCAGTCAGCGCGACACTGCGGTCAGAGGGCATCTCGGTTTGTATCGATTTGGTGGTGAACCACACAGCTAAAGAACATGAATGGGCCCAAAAAGCCCGCGCAGGCGACAAGCATTACCAGGATTATTACTGGATGTTTGACAAAGACATTACGCCGAAAGCTTATGAGAAAACGCTGATTGATATTTTCCCGGCTACCGCGCCGGGTAGTTTTACCTATTATCCTGATTTCAACCGGTGGGTGTGGACAACTTTCAACGAGCATCAATGGGATTTGAATTGGTCAAACCCCAATGTATTTCTAGAAATGGTTGATATAATTCTGACGCTTGCCAATAAGGGCGCAGAGATTTTACGGCTTGATGCTGTGGCGTTCATGTGGAAGCGGCTCGGTACAAACTGCCAAAATCTTTCCGAAGTGCATGATATTTTGCAAGCCTTGCGCGCCGCCAACCGCATCGCTGCCCCAGCCGTCATTCATAAAGCTGAGGCAATTGTCGCGCCCCGAGATTTGGTGCCTTATCTCGGCGCTGGCCGCCACACTGGCCGCGAAAGTAATTTGGCCTATCATAATAACGTCATGGTTCAGTTCTGGTCGTCGCTGGCAACTGGCAATACAGCTTTGATGACATATACGCTCGCCACCCATTTTCCAGAAACCTTCCGTAACGCTTCGTGGGCGACTTACATCCGCTGTCACGATGATATTGGCTGGGCCATCACAGAAGAAGATGCTGGCGCATTTCCGCATATGAGCGGGCCGGGCCACCGACATTTTCTTGCTGATTTTTATACCGGCAAATTTCCGGGTTCTTTTGCCAAAGGTGCATTGTTTCAAGAAAACGAGGCAACCGGAGACCGGCGCAATTCCGGCTCATATGCCAGTTTGGCAGGCCTTGAAACCGCGCTTGTGACAAAAGACAAAACCGCCATTGATCTGGCGATCAAACGCATTCTTTTGGGAAATGCGCTTATCGCCTCATTCGGCGGTATCCCTCTGCTTTATATGGGCGATGAGATTGGCCTCTTGAACGATGACGATTATTTGAAAGACCCTGAAAAAGCCCATGACAACCGCTGGATGCACCGGCCAAAAATGGATTGGGCGCTAGCCAAACAAGCTCAAAAAGGCGAAACACCGGCCGGTTGGATTTTAGCGGGTGTGCGCCATATCATCGCGCGCCGTAAGGCTTTGCTTGAGCTGTCGGCGAGTGTGCCAACGCGCATTGTGCGGCTTTCAAACCCGGCGGCATTTGCATTTGTGCGTCCCGGTGATAGCCGCACCATTGGTTGTGTCTTTAATTTTACACAGCATCGCCAATCGGTTCGGCTGGATGGCTTGGCCAATCAGGATGTATGGGGCCGTGAAGATTTACTGGCGGGTAAGCCAGCAGATATTCGCGCCGGGTTTTTAGAGTTGGGGCCATATGAAGCGGTATGGCTGGGGTAGGAATTTGATTTGATCTCAAATCATAGTGATCCGCGCATTTATTGCGGGGAGCCAGACTTACTTGAAAATCCCAGCAAAAAGTCTGCGTTCCCACAATAAATGCGGGAATGACTAAATTGATAATTCCCGCCCAACCTGCCTTCACCTTTTGGCCCTGCCATGCCAAACACCCCCCAGCAAATCAAAGGTGCTTCAATGGCTGGAAATTCCAACGACAACGCATTTATGGCAAAAAATGACCGTTCTGCATCGGAACCAACGTATGCAGGTGCGTTGTCATTTATGCGGCGGCGCTACACAAAAAATGTCGTGGGGGCCGATGTGGTTATTATGGGTGTGCCGTTTGATGCTGCCGTTTCCAACCGGCCTGGCAGCCGCTTTGGGCCGCAGGCTATCCGGCGCGCTTCAGCGATTTTCGACAATGATCAGCAGTATCCATTCCACGCAGATTTGTTTGAGCACCTCAACGTTGTCGATTTTGGCGATTTGCTCTGGGATTATGGTTACCCGCAGCGGATTTATGAATTGATTGAAAATCAGGCTGCTCAGTTGATCAAAGGCGGCCAGACGCTCATCACTTTGGGCGGTGATCACTCGATTACCTACGGTTTGCTCAAAGCCCATGCCGCCAAGCACGGCCCGCTTGCTTTGGTGCATTTTGATGCGCATCAAGACACATGGCCTGACGATGGCAAGCGTATCGACCACGGTTCGTTTGTGCTGCGCGCTGCACGTGAAGGTTTGATTGATACCGATCAGTCCATCCAGATCGGCATTCGCACCCATGCGCCTGAGCCGTGCGGGATTAAAATCCTTTACGGTTACGATGTTGAAGAGATGAACACGAAACAAATTTCAGACGCGATTATTGCCCGGGTTGGCAATGCCAAAACCTATATCACATTTGATATTGATTGCCTCGACCCGGCTTTCGCTCCCGGAACTGGAACGCCGGTTTCAGGCGGGCCATCTTCGGCTAAAATGCTGTCAGTGCTGCGCCAGCTGAAATCAATTGATATGGTCGGTGCCGACATTGTGGAAGTTTTGCCAGCTTACGACCATGCAGATATTACGGCCATTGCAGGTGCCACGGTGGCGCAGCATTATATTGGGCTTTTGGCGGAGCGACGTGCCGGAATGTGACGTATTGATTCATATTTATAACTTAACCATCTGATTGTATGAGACTAAAATGGCAAAGCCAAAAATATTTATCGACGGTGAACACGGCACAACTGGCCTGCAAATCCGCGAGCGTCTGGCTTCGCGCACCGATATTGAGCAACTCACAATTCCGCATGCGGAGCGTCATTCGGTTGAACAGCGTACCGAAATGCTCCGCGCTGCTGATATAGCCATTTTGTGTTTGCCCGATGATGCTTCGCGTGAAAGCGTTGCTTTAGCGGAAGGCTCAGGCACCCGGTTTATTGATGCATCGAGCGCATTTCGCACTGCGCCGGATTGGGCATTCGGGTTTCCCGAGCTGACTAAAGGTCACGCTGGCATCATTGCGACAGCGCAAAATGTGTCTAATCCGGGATGTTATTCGACAGGGGCTGTGGCACTGCTGCGCCCGCTCGTTGATGCCGATATTTTGCCAGCTGATTATCCGCTGACGATTAATGGCATATCGGGCTATTCCGGCGGCGGAAAGCAACTTATTGCACAGATGGAAGATGCCTCGCGGGCCGATGCTATTACTGCGAACCTATTTGCATATGCGCTGACATTGCAGCACAAGCACGTGCCTGAAATCGTCACACGGTCCGGGTTAAAGCGCCGCCCTATTTTCAGCCCAAGTGTCGGGCGCTTTGCGCAAGGCATGCTGGTGCATGTGCCGCTGCATTTGGCTTTGCTCACTGGGAAGCAGAACGCTTCAACAATTCACGCAGCTTTGGCAAAGCATTATGGGGCGCAAAACGTGGTGCAAGTTGTAGCGATGGATGTGGCCGCGAGCATGGTGCGGCTTGACCCAGAAGCGCTTAACGGCACCAATGTGATGAAGTTGCATGTGTTTGGTGATTCATCGACCGGTCATGTCAATCTGGTGGCGCAGCTTGATAATCTCGGTAAAGGCGCGTCAGGCGCAGCGGTTCAGAATTTGGATTTAATGCTGGGCCTGGAGGCCGCTTAACGGCAGTTTAAGCGATTAAAACAACGTGGGCTCATCATTGGCCCCTAAGTTTTTCATGACCTGTGCAACAAATATTTTGGTAATACGCGCCTTGCGGGCCATGGCTTCGGCATCCATTAACGCGACTATTTGGCGGGCTGCTACGGCGCTGCGTTCAATCCGGCGTGTCAAATAAGCAATAATTTCAGCATCAACAACCAATTGCCTGTCAGCAAAACCTTTGGCAATTAGGCCAAACAATAAAGCATCATCCGGTGGGTTGATTTCGGCAAAAGTGCCAATTGCCAATCTCGACCGAAGATCAGCCAATGCAATTGAAAGGCTGTTCACGGGTTTTGCCGACGTTAAAAGAAGACTTCCGTTTTTTGCTGCCAATGCGTTGATCAAATGAAACAAGCCGGTTTCATCAAGCGCATTTTCACCGATTAAAGGGTCAATGACCACGGTTGAAACATCTTCGGACAATGGGCCAATAGAGCTAGAATTCATTGAAATGGCATTGGCCTTCTTTGCCCAAGCGTTTGCCATATGGCTTTTGCCAGAACCACGCGGGCCGGTGAGAATGGACACAGTTCCTGGCCAGTTTGGCCAACGGTCGATGATGTCAACAGCTGCAGCATTTGCGGGCGTCACCACGAGGTCTTCGCGCGCAAACGCTTCTGCGCGGCCAAGATCTAGCGTGAGCTGCGATGGAGCTTTCAGCTCAATCATTGTGGCCGATATACAGCGGCGATGCCATATAGCGGCCAAGCGCGAAGCGCACGAGCACGCCCACAACCGCTGCCGCAGGCACGGCGATTAACAGGCCAACAAAGCCAAGCAATGCGCCAAACGCAAATAACGCAAACATCAACCAAACCGGGTGCAAGCCGACGCTGGAACCGACAAGTTTTGGCTGCAGAATATTGCCCTCGATAAATTGACCCGCAAAAAAAATAATTGCGATGATCAGTACCATAATCCAATCTGGCCAGAATTGAACGGCAGCAACGATCAGCGCAAGCAGAAGGCCGGTGAGCGAACCAACGTACGGAATAAACGATACGAAGCCGGCAAACAGCCCAATGAGCAAGCCGAAATTGAGGCCGGCAATTGTCAGTGCCGTACCATAGAGAATGCCAAGAATGAGGCAAAGCGTGCCCTGCCCGCGAACAAAACCAGCTATTGCGCGATCAATATCTTTAGCGATGGTGCGCACGGTTTCAACATTATCACGCGGAACCCAGCTATCAACCTTGGCAACCATCCTGTCCCAATCGAGCAGCATATAAAATGCAACAACCGGTGTTACAACGAGCAGACCGGCTAGATTGATAAGCGCCATGCCTGATTGCCAAACAGAGGTTAGAATTCCGGTTACGAAGCCAAGGCTTTGTTTCAAAACGCCTTCAATTGAAGATTGAACGCTGGCAACGCCGCTATCGCCGAGATAGCGTTGCAGAAACCCAAGATCGATACCTGCAATGAGCTCTTGTAAGCGGGCTACGGTTGCTGGCAGTTTTTCAATGAAATTGCCGGCTTGAGACATCAACACGGGCACTATAACCGCAAGCGCAACGGCAAAAATCAGAATAAACAGGCCAAGAATGACGCTCGTTGCCATAACACGGGAGAGGCCCATTTTCTCCAATCTATCAGCCACAGGATCGAGAAAATAGGCAATCGCCATGCCTGCCAAAAACGGCAGCAGGATGGAGCTAAACACATAGAAAAACGCAATCAAAACAATTGCGCCGATTGACCAGAACACAGCCTGTTTGCGCAGCATTTCGGCATATTTGCCCGCAGCGATTTCGTCGATCGTTTCAATATCAGGAGTGATGGAAGACAACGGTTTTTTCATGAGTTCAATTTTCCGCGCTCATCGTGTCTATCCAGCCCCGCACATAGGCAATGCCAGAGCCCAAGGTCAAGAATGCGGTGACAAACACCATAATTTCACGCGTTAGAGGAAGCTCGACAATCAAGGCCAGCTCAGCCAAAACCAAAGCGGCCAGCGCGATTTGCATAAATGTGTTGGCCTTCGAAATCAACAGTGGTTTCATTTCAACGACCGTGCCCATCATTGACGATAAAATAATAGCACCAACAATCAAACCATCACGGCTTACGACCAGTACAACGAGCCAGCTTGGCAATTCTTGCAGCCAACCGAGCATGATGTAAACAGACACCAGCAGCAGTTTGTCGGCTGCAGGGTCAAGCCACGCACCAAGTATTGACCGCTGATTGAAGTGCCGGGCAATAAAACCATCAACCCCATCTGAAAGGCCGGCAATTAAAAAGCAGGCAAATGCCAAAGGATATTTTCCATTCAAAAGCGACCAAACCACAAGTGGCACCATTAAAAACCGGCCAATCGTGATAAAATTAGGAATGGTCATGGCAAAATGATCCACCAAAAAACGAGAATGCATCCCAACCTATAGGAGCCTAATTTCTTGAGCGCGAGTATGTCCCCTATATATTTCCTGCGCAACCTTGCAGTTTGGGCGTCGCTTTGCGATGAGCACCATAACAGGTAATTGTCTGGGACGAACAGTATCGATGGCTGACCAAACTCCCCTCACCTATGCCGCTGCTGGTGTTGATGTTGATGCCGGCAATAAATTAGTTGACCGTATCAAACCCATGGCCGCGCTTACCAAGCGTCTTGGCGCTGATGCCAATCTTGGCGGCTTTGGCGGCCTGTTTGATTTGAAAGCCTGTGGCTACACAGACCCTGTATTGGTGGCAGCAAATGACGGCGTTGGCACCAAGGTGAAAATTGCCATTGAGACCGGACTGCACACCACTGTCGGCATTGATCTGGTTGCTATGTGTGTCAACGATCTGATCGTTCAGGGTGCGGAACCGCTTTTCTTTCTCGATTATTTTGCAACTGGCGCTTTGAATGTGGATGAAGCAGCGCAGGTGATCTCCGGCATTGCTGAAGGGTGCCGCATTGCCGGTTGCGCATTGATTGGCGGCGAAACAGCTGAGATGCCGGGGCTTTATGCCAAAGGCGATTATGACCTGGCCGGGTTCAGCGTCGGCGCTGTTGAGCGTAACGCCATTTTGCCACGCCGTGATGTGGCGGCGGGTGACGCATTGATAGGGCTTGCATCATCAGGTGTGCATTCCAACGGCTATTCATTGGTTCGGAAAATCATTGAACGCATTGGAGCGGATTGGAGTGATAATGCTCCGTTTCAAGCCGGCTCGACGTTAGGCGAAGCTTTGATGGAGCCAACGCGCATTTACGTGAAGCCGATTTTGGCAGCGTTAAAGGTTGGGCTGAATATTAAAGCGCTGGCGCATATCACCGGCGGCGGCATCACGGAAAATCTACCGCGTGTTTTGCCGGATGAAGTTTCAGCGGCAGTGAACTTGAACACGATTGATTTGCCGCCGGTGTTTGGTTGGCTGGCAGCCAAAGGCAGCGTTACGACACCTGAAATGCTGCGGACTTTCAATTGCGGTGTTGGCATGGTTTTGGTCGTGGCTGCTAACGAAGCTGAGGCGGTATTAGCCCATTTTTCAAATGCAGGAATCAGCGCGTCGCAAATCGGCTTCTTAATCGAAAAGACCGATGTTCGCGTCGCTTATAGTGGAACGTTAGGATTTTGATTTCGGTCAAAGTGCCAGTTGCAATTTTTATTTCAGGCCGTGGCTCGAACATGGAAAAGCTGGTTGACGCTGCAAAAGCGTCAGAATATCCGGCGCGCATTTGTGGTGTTTTATCTGACAGGGCCGATGCTGGCGGCTTGAAGTTTGCAGCGGTGAACGGCGTTCCGGTTTGCGCCATTGAGCGCAAAGATTTTGCCGATAGGATTGCACATGAAACTGCGATTCAAAAGCAATTGGCAATTTGGGGTGCAGAATTTGTAGCACTCGCAGGTTTTATGCGCGTGCTGTCGCCAGGGTTTGTCACGCATTGGCAAGGACGAATGATCAACATTCACCCTTCGCTGCTGCCTCAATACAAGGGGCTGGATACGCATGCACGCGCATTGGCGGCGAGAGATAAAGAACATGGTTGTTCTGTGCATTGGGTCACACCAGAACTTGATGGCGGCGCTGTGATTGCTCAAGCACGGATAGACGTTTTGGCTGACGAAACAGAGGAATCATTGGCTGCGCGGGTTTTGAAAGAAGAGCACAAGCTTTATGCGCAAACGCTTGGCGTAGTCCTTAAAGCGCTCTAATCCACACTTTCACATCGTGGTAAGCAACACCGCCGTAGGGTGCCGGGCTGTCAGCGCCAACCAGCACGTTGATCCCCTCGCCGCGCTCATGCGCTGCGTTAGGCCAAAGACCTTCGGCAATAACTGTTCCACGTTTGGCTTCCAACGTTACACGGGCATTTAAGGCAACTTCAGCACGGTGGTTGCCGATTTCCACACGCTGACCATCACCTAAATTCAAGTGCGCTGCATCATCAGGGTGGATCATCAATTCGGGCTTGCGCTCGTTTTTGGCAGATGTTGGCGTTTCGGCGAAGGTGGAGTTTAAGAAATTTCGGGCCGGTGAAGTGGCCAGTTTATAAGGATGCTCGATATCAACGCCTTCGTTTACATCCACATGGTCAGGAAATACCGGCAAGCGGTCAATTGGCCCCAATAGCCCGATACGGTCGGCAGGCCGGTCAGGCGCGGGCGTGTTCAACCAATCGGGCTTGAAGCGAAATTTCCCGTCCTCATGGCCGAAACCGTTAATGAAATGGCTGGTTTCAAAATCAGGTTGAACATCTATCCAATTATGATCACCCCAGTCTTTGCGGGGCTTTTTATCACTATCGGCAAGCATAATATCGACATGCTCGGCTGCCGTTTTGCCAAAACCTTGGGCAGTCAATACGCCCAGACGCTTCGCCAATTCTTCATGGACATAAAGATTTTCACGCGCTTCGCCTGGTGCTTCAACCAGTTTCGGGCCAAATAAAATGTGGGAATGACCGCCCCCGCGATAAACGTCATCGTGCTCCAGAAACGTGGTGGCGGGCAGCACAACATCGGCAAATTTTGCGGTGTCGGTCATAAACTGCTCATGAACAACGGTAAACAAATCCTCGCGTTTAAGGCCGTCTATCACCAGCCTTTGTTCAGGCGCGACATTGGCGGGATTGGTGTTTTGGATAAACAAAGCAGTAACCGGTGCGCCATTATTCAACGCTTCCGTGTCACCGGTGAGAATGCGGCCGATCTTGGCTTGGTCGAGCCAGCGGCGGCTATCATCGGCGTTGGTATTGCCTTGCATCACGTCCTTGTTGAAGCCGTAAATCGCCGCATTATTATGAAATGCTCCGCCGCCTTCATGCAGCCAAGCGCCGGTGATCATTGGCACACAGCTGGCGGCATGCATGTTGATGGTGCCATTGCGTTGGCGCGTAAAGCCGTAACCCAAGCGAAAGAAGGTTTTAGGTGTCTTTCCAACGAGCTGAGCAAACTCTTCAATCTGTTCAATCGCTAACCCTGTGATTGCAGCCGCCCAATCCGGTCCACGGGTTTTGAGGTGTTGTTCAAGCCCTTTCGGGTCGTCAGAATACTGATTAAGATATTTCCAATTGGCAAAGCCATCGCGGAACAAAATATGCATTACCGCACACGCCAATGCACCATCAGTGCCGGGCTTCAGCACCAAAGCTAAATCCGCCTGTTTCAATGTTGGGCTTTCATAAATATCAATCGCAACAATTTTAGCGCCGCGCTCTTTGCGGGCTTTCATGGCGTGGGCCATGACGTTGACTTGCGTAGAAACAGCGTTGGTGCCCCAAATCACGACGCAATCTGATTTTGCCATTTCGCGCGGATCAACACCACGAAGTGAGCCTGTGCCCATGACAAAGCCGGTCCAAGCGGTGTTGGTGCAAAATGAGTCGAACTGGTTTGAATAGGCTTTGGCATGGCGAAGGCGGTTGATGCCGTCACGTTGCACTTGGCCCATCGTACCGGCATAAAAATTGAGCCACACTGTTTCGGGGCCGAATTGCTTTTCAGCTGCAATAAATTTTGCCGCCACCAAATCCAAAGCTTCATCCCATGACGCACGCCGCCATTGCCCCGCGCCTTTTTTACCGGTGCGTATGAGCGGAAAAAGCAGGCGATCAGGATGGTGGTTTCGCTCGGCATAGCGGGCTACTTTGGCGCAAATCACGCCGTCAGTGTATGTATTTTCTTTTTGCCCACGTAGGCGGCCAATGGTGCCATCCGCCAAGATTTCAACGTCAAGCGCACAGGCAGACGGGCAATCATGCGGGCAAACTGATTTTTCCACGCGGACAACGGGTGATTTGATATGAGTGTTCATAGGATCACGCTAGCGGGAAACATGTGTTGGGTGTAGTCAATTTTCGTCATCATGACATTTGGAAAATTGTATGAACTATCGTCACGGCTATCATGCTGGAAATTTCGCAGATGTTTTTAAGCACGCCGTGCTCGCCCGCATCGTAACCTATTTACAACGCAAGGAAGCTGCGTTTCGCGTGATTGATACGCATGCTGGCACTGGCATTTATAATTTGGGTTCAGAAGCTGCCATGAAAACCGGTGAATGGCTTGATGGTATTGGAAGGCTGCGAGACGCAACATTGCCGGCAAATGCACTGGCATTGATGCAGCCGTATTTGGACATTGCTTTACCAATGGTGATGGCGGAAGGCAAAAACTCCGCTTACCCCGGATCACCGCTGATTGCGCGCAAACTGTTCCGCAAACAAGACAGATTGACGGCGATTGAATTGCATCCTGAAGACGCCCGGCAGCTCGCCAAGCAATTTTCCGGTGATTATCAAGCCCGCATTATCGAACTTGATGGCTGGTTGGCTTTGGGTGCCCATTTACCGCCCAAAGAAAAGCGCGGGTTTGTGTTGATCGACCCGCCGTTTGAAGAAAAAGGCGAATTTGAGCGGATGATCGATGGCGTTGTGAAAGCCCATAAACGCTGGCCGGGTGGAATTTACGCGCTTTGGTACCCGATGAAAAAACGCGCCGAAGTTGTGCGCTACCGCAATGCAATAGCTGCGTCCGGCGTGCCCAACATCATTGATGCGGAACTCAGCGTGCGCGATTCTGGCGGTGAAAAACTCGATGGTTGCGGCCTGACAATCATCAACCCGCCGTTCACACTGGAAGCTGAATTGCGTATTATGTTAGCTGCACTTGCACCCATTTTGGAAATGGAACCACGCACTGCGCGCTGGGGGGTAAAACGTTTGGCTGCTGAGTTAAAAGTTGACGCATAAGTGTGATTGGGTGAAGTTTCAGAATAGATTCGGCTGAAGGAGCCAAGCATATGAAAAACATAATGTTTGTAGCAATTGTATTTGGTGCGCTCTCGGCAGTGCCAGCTTTGGCGGGCGGGCTCAATGGTTCATTGGCTGATTGCAATAGCCCCGGCGTTCTCAAAACAATTGATGCGCGCTTCGACCATGCGTTTTTGAACAAAGACGCAATTGCGATTGAAAGCATCACCAAAGTTCATCAACACCGACTTGAAGAAGCGACAGAACGCTCACCCATCGCGCGCCGTTATTGTGGTGCAGTAGCAGCGATGAGCGATGGCAGCGAGCGCACATTATGGTTCTTGATTGAAGACGGCATGGGCCTTGCCAGCATGGATGATAATGTTGAGTTTTGCGTCTCCGGGCTTGACCCTATCAAAGCCTATGGTGGGCGATGCCGCGTCTTGAAATAAAATCGTGAGCCAGCGGCTGAAGTCACTATTGGTCATTTTGGTGTTGATTGCTGCCGTTGGTTATTCGGCTTGGCAAAACCAAAACAAAAGCTCTACCGACCAAACAGTGGCATTGGGTGACTTTGATTTTTATGTTTTGGCGCTCTCATGGTCGCCGACATTTTGCGCCGAAGAAAGCGGTGCAAATGACAAAGAACAGTGCGGCACCGGTCGGCCCTACGCCTTCGTTGTGCATGGACTTTGGCCACAAAATGAGCGTGATTTTCCTGCTGATTGTGACAGCAAATTTGGGACTCGCATAGAAGGCAGCATTGCCGACAACATGCTGGATATTATGCCCTCGCGCGATTTGGTGTTTTATCAATGGCGCAAGCACGGCACGTGTTCTGGCCTTTCACCAAAAGACTATTTTGCTTTGGTGCGAAAAGCCAAACAGCAAATTTTCATTCCGCGCCAATTTGTAAAACTGACAGATTTCACGACGGTTGCGCCAAGCGAAGTTGAACGGTCCTTTATTGGTGCAAACCCATCACTTCAACAAAATGCAATTGCAGTAACCTGCTCCAACCGTTACCTCAAAGAAGTGCGCATTTGCATGGATAAATCACTTAGCTTTCGCAGCTGTGCCGAAGTTGATGCAAAATCCTGCCGCGCAACCAAAACCATTATGCCGCCTGTTCGCAGTTAAGAATTCGCGCGGCTGAAATCAGGAACAATCATGCCGAAAATATATTACGCGCCCGCTTCACCCTACAGCACCAAGGTGCGCATGGTCGCCGCATTGGCGGGCTATGACGCTGAACATATTGTGGTCGCCACAGCCGAAGACCCGGCAGAACTCATCGCCAGCAATCCGCTTGGCAAGGTTCCGGCCTTGATGACGGATGATGGCCAAGCCGTGTTTGACAGCCCGGTGATGTGCCAGTTTATCAACCACGCGGCAGGCGGCGCGCTCTACCCTAAAAACGCAGCCAAACGCTTGGAGGTTTTGCAGCGCGAGGCCTTGGCCGATGGCATTTGTGATTGCCTGATCGTCTATATGTATGAAATCCGCCTGCGCCCTGAAAACATGCGGATACAGACCATTATGGACCGGCAATTTGGCAAAGCGATGCGTGGGCTTGATGTGCTGTGCGCAGGCAAACTCAATGTGCCAGCCAAAGTGGATGCAGGCCATATCGCAACGCGGGCAATGATCGGCTATCTCGAATTGCGCTTTGAAGGCAAATGGGAAAAAGGCCGCACGAAACTAAAGCGGTTTGCCAAAGTGTTTGATGAGAAGTTTCCGGAATTGGCGCCGTTGTTGCCGCGTGCATGATAATTCTATGACAGTTTGGCGAAAGTGGCTGGATTTGAATTAACGTCGGCCTATTTCTTGATATTCGCCCGGGAACACCAGACGCTAGGCCAAAAATGATCTTAGAAAAACCACCCGTTGCCCTCATTACCGGGGGTGCAAAGCGCATCGGCGCAGCTATTGTTGATGATTTGGCGGCGCATGGATATGCTGTCGCCATTCATGCCAACCGTTCGCGTAACGAGGCTTTGAAAAAGGTGTCCGAGATCACTGCCAAAGGCGGGCGGGCGGCGGCGGTGTTTGGAGATTTGACAGACAGCGTCGTTGTGGCATCAATCAGGTTTACGATCAAGGCTTCAAAACCAGCAGGCAGCCGCTCAACCATCCGTGCCGCCAGCAGGGCAGGCGCCTTCACATG
>JANOPZ010000075.1:0-5409 GCA_031422195.1 Limoniibacter sp.
CAAGATAGTATTTTTATCACAGCGATCAATTGACCAACGAGCGGCATCATTTATGTTAATTGGGTTTGGAATCGCCTTACACCATTTTGCTTTTGGCGCATATGTCCGTGTAACATCACTTAACAAATGAGAGGAAGGGGCCGTAATTGCTACTGAATTTTGAATGGCACGATATTCACTTAATTTACGATTTTTTGACTTTTTCTCTTCAATCCCGCTCTCTTTTTCACAAGATCCTAAATAATGTGGTCCGTGTAATCTTGTAATAACGGGCACAGACAATAAGCTTTGTAATATATTCGACCAACCAAAACTCTCTTCAATTTCTAAAATATCAATCTCAAGCTTCTCCACCATTTCGTTTATTGCATATGCCAAATTTATTCCTATTCCGGCATTGCTGCCGGGATAAATTCGATCAGTAAAACGCGAAATGATTCGACGGTGTAACGGCGCTACTGATTTCATTTCGAGCACCGCTCCGGTACTCAAAAATAGGTTACTGCTCGTGAAAATAGTTACATTGTGTCCCGCATTGAGAAAATATTTCTGCATCTGAGAAACGTAAGTAACTATTCCATTGGCGGATTTTTCGGGGGGCCAACTCGGTGAATAAAATCCAACATGCATCCAAAATTTCCTTATAAATTGATTTGGGTACTACCTAAAATTACGGAAAATTTCGGTGGCAGTCCACTTAGTTCACCTTCTTTTGCGACCTTTGCCTTGCTACTGCGCCCGCTTAGCCAGGTCTGCGCTTTGCAAGTCGTCTTCCTGCGTCAAAACAAACAGAATGACCTGGTGCGCGGTGACGATATCTTCCTCAGATTTCAAAAGACCATCTACGACACGAAACAGCGCGCGACAACGATCCAGCCGAGCATCCCCACCATCCCGGCAACACCCACGCCCGTCGACACCGCGGAAACGGGACGCGGAGGCTTTGGTTGTGCGGTGTCGGTCATATTCACGCGGTCTCCTTACCGGGATTTGGTAAGTATATCGTGAAAGTGCTGGAAATCTATGCCGTGGCTGTGTTGGACCGTTTTGGCGATCCTGAGGAAACCAAAATAGGCTATCCGTTTTCCCGTTTGCCAAAAACGCGATACGCGACGCTGAGGCAGGCAATCATGACTGCTTCGGCAATCATAGGCGGCAAAGTGGTCGGCGCCGTACCATCAAGTGCAATGCTGACGAACCGTCCGAAAAGTGCCACGGAGAGCAACATCAACGGAACCAGCAGCGGCTTTGGATCCATGCGCCAAGCGCCGATCAGCGCGAAAATAGCGCCGGTCAGAAAGAAGGCCGGAAAATCGGCGCGCATCGTGGCCATCCCCTGAACCCCAAGCGGAGACAGCGCAAAATCAGTCGCCATTTTGGCGGGGTTGAAGAGGAAACTAAGTCCGACAAAAATATTGAACAGACCAACAAGCCCGATCAGGATGCGCATTGTGAATTTCATATCGACCGTCCCCAATATATGCCGTCACGCGACATATGGCCTATGATTTGACACAAATAATGTCAAATGACCCAGATTTGACGACATTAAGCAGCGCAAGAGCAACGGAAAACTAAGCTTTTTTGCCCTTAGCTTCGCAAACTTCGCAGGGTGGGCGTCTCCACTGGGAAGTTAAGCGGTTGGCGCGCGTTAGTGCGCCAAGGTTGCATGTTCGCCGGATGGCATCGCGGACTATTCAAAATGAGAAAGAGCCGCCAAATTTCCCACGGCAAATCCTACATTACAAGTGCGGAAAAAACAGCTTGAGGCGTGAATGAGTCTTTCCCGCACGCGCGGTGCTGAAAACAGTGCGCAATTGATGATCACTGTGCCGCCAAAATTTCAGACACCGATGATTATAGGTGATCTTTCTTACTGCGCCCGCTGATCGACTTTGCCGTGTTCGATACATGGTGCAAAAATGCCGTAATCGTTTCGCGTTCCTGCGCATCAAAAGGATCAAGCAGGTCAGCATTTAAGTCTCGCGTCAGCGCCGCGGTGCGCGTGATAATATCAGCGCCGTCTGGCGTGATGAAAACCCTTTGCACGCGGCCATCCTCAACCCCTTGTTCGCGGCGGACGAGGCCTTTGGTTGCTAACGTATCCAGCAGACCGGTCAGACGCGAACGCGACATGCCTGCGCGCTTTGCCACATCGGCACACTGCAAGCCGTCTTCTTGCGTCAGAACAAACAGAATGACTTGATGCGCAGTGACGATGCCTTCCTGTGTTTTCAAAAGGCCGTCGACGGCGCGAAACAGCCCGCTATTGGCCTGTTGCAGCATGTGAAAGATACGGGGCGGTTTTGTCATTGCAATTGGTTCAACCTTGAACTATATATTTCAACATTGAACTTTATCTAAAGCACACATTTGCCAATGGCAATATTGTGCCGCTCAAAACACAGAGATGAAAGCACCTCCAATGATCGCAAACACCGCCTACATCATCGCCCTGATTGCCAGTGCCCTCTGGTTTACAGCCGCGTTCCGCTATTTCGGGTTTCAGCAATTCGCCGCAGCCAAAGTGCTGGTTCCAGCATCAGCACGGTCATCGCCGCTGTTTCCAACCATGGCGGCTGCCATCCGGTTTCTAGGGGGAATGAACGGCGCATTGGCGCTGATGTCGGTCATTTTGCTCTTGTGCGCTGTCACAGGCAGTCCGGCATTTGCTGACCCAATTGAGCGCGGGTTGATCTTGTGCATTTTGGCTGCCGCGCATTTTTCTCAGTTTATCTTCAACGTCCCCGTGTTGAATGCCGGTGAACGCCAAGGCGAATCCTATTGGAACGTCCGTTCTGGCCCGATGCTGTTTATCTTCGTCATGGACGGGGCGCAGGCCATCATCAATCTTGGGGCGGCCATCATGCAGTTTTAATGGAACTGAAATTCTAAACAAATCTGATAGAAATCCTTGGAGCGGGTGAGATGAAAGCACACGAGACGCCTCTCGGCCAATTGCGATGTCAGCAAGGACCACAAGCGCAAAACTAAGCTTCTTTCACCGTTAGCTTCGCAAAATTCACAGAGTGGCATATTCGACTGTGAAGTGAAGCGGTGACCAATGAGTGGCAATTGTATATTCGCCGGATGATATTGCGGACTATTCAAAATGAGAAAGAGGAGGAATTCTGGGGACACTATACTAATTAGCTCTGTCCGGATCCAACAATGGCAGATTGCGGGGGTGTAGGAAAGGGTTGTGTTGACCGCTGTGCGATCATGGAAGGAATTAAGTATAGTGTCCCCGGAATTCTGTGTCGTTGCGATGCCATTTATAGGGTTGGTCAGTCCAGTGTAGGCGCACAGTTGCGCCATCTATCTCGGCCAAGTCGCGAGCACCCCAAGCGCGATCTGCTCTATATGTCGCGGCATCTTTCACAATTTCAGGCATCGACCTCTCCTACGGCGGTTCTCCTAACTACAACATTGCCTGACCTCAATCGATAAGATTGCTGCAGTACGTTCACCAAAATACAGTGCCTGAAAGCGGACATTATTTGGCGGTATTTGAACTCGTCACCGTCTGCGTAACTCCAAAGTTTCCAATGTTAGAGAGCGGTAGTTTGACTCCTGTTCTAATTTATTGCACGCACAACATACTATAGTGGGGAGCAGAAAATTGGCCGAAAACAACTACCCGCAGTTGCCGACAACCGTCTGGCGAGGCGTGCGAGAGATGTTACGCAAGTCGCCTAAGCGTAAATTAGATGAAAAAATATTGGCTGTTGAACTGAATGTTCAGCAAACCGCAGCAAAAGCGTATCAAAATCAACTCGTATCTCTTGGTTTATTAAACGACGACGGAACCCCAACTGCACTTGCAGATAGATGGCGGCAAGATGATCCGGCAGAAGCTATAAATGAAATATTGAGTGGCTCCTATCCGCAGGCACTATTAGATTTAGCTCCTATAGGAGATTTGGACAGACCTAAAATTGTGAGTTGGTTCATGAGCGAGGGCTTGGGAACAGGGACAGCGGGGAATAAGGCAGCCACATACATAATGATTGCTCAATCGGCGTCTGGCGAAGAGGCCCCTGCAAAGGCTAAAGGCTCAGCTCGATCGCAGCCACCAGCAAAGCCGACAGAACGAAAACGAGCCGAGACACGCACGAGCGAATCAAAGACCAAAGCCGATGACGGTCCAGCGGAAAAGCGTGGAGAAAAGGCGCGCCAAGCCAAGCCAGATTTGAATATCAATATACAGATTCACATCAGTGCTGACGCCTCGTCGGAACAAATTGAATCGATCTTTTCGTCAATGAAGCGCTACTTTGATGAACCTGATTGATCGAATAAGAGGGTTTCAACAACGAGTTAGAGAAGTTGGGTTTGGTATGAGCACATTGGCGCTTCCTGCTCCAAAGTTACTTTTACTCCCTTCCTCACAGGACGAGAGTTCTAAAGAAGAAATTTTGTTTTCGCATCTTGTTACTGAACTAGAGATAAATAGCGTGTCACGTGATTTATTTGAATCTGGATTTTATAATCTAGCTGTTTTTGAAGCTTTTAAGGCACTGAATAAATTCATTCAAGAAAAGTCATGTAGGCATGATTTATCTGATAGAAAACTCATGCAACAAGTATTTAGCGAGAACGCTCCGAGTCTTTTTTGGTCGGACCGGAAGAACATTTCCGAGAAAGACGAACAAAAGGGTTATATGCTCATTTATGAAGGTAGCTTTGCCGGTATCCGTAATCCATGCGGACATGAAACTGATTGGATCGATGACCATCAAACGGCTTTGGACGCAATTTTAATTGCCCAACACTTATTGAGAAAAGCAAAAGCCGCTAAACTTTCTTCTCAATAACAAATCCTGAATATCAATTGGGAGATACAATGCCAATGTTGTTGGCTGGCAGTTTGGCTTAATTTTCTAACAAAACCCGCCCGTCAGCTCCCCCCAACTTTCCAGCCATTGCCGAGGCCAGAGCTTTGCGTAGGTTTTAACCAAGACCAAGCCCGCGATGCGATGACCGGCCAATACTTGGGCTGCTGTGTGCAATCGGCGGATTTAATGGCGGAAACCACCGAGCAATCTATCACCATGCCGGAGGCTTAGCCGTCTACATCGGTTATCGTGCTAGAAAAACGGTGAATTTTTGTACCACCTACCGGTGGCAACGCCCAAAGTTTTTCTACACCAAATCCTACACAGGCAAAAATGCTGTGTCTTTATCTATTTATATCAATAGATTATTCAAATCCGAAGATTTGGAGCGGGTGAAGGGAATCGAACCCTCGTCGTAAGCTTGGAAGGCCTTTGTAAACCATTTAATATCAATGACTTATCATAACAAATCGCGCCGACTTTATCCTTTTTTGGGGTAAAAGTTGGCGCGGCCTATTTTGATCAGCGCCAGACTTGCCACCATTTTTTGCTGGAACGCGCAATCACCTCG
>JANOPZ010000076.1:0-31361 GCA_031422195.1 Limoniibacter sp.
CCATCGGCTCTGCGGTTTTTGATGCACCGGTTCTTGCGCCGGGGCTTTACCCGGTGGCAACACCGATTGGCAATTTGCGCGATATCACCATTCGTGCATTGGAAACTCTGGCTGCAGCCGATATTTTAGCGTGCGAAGACACACGGGTAACGCGGGTTTTGCTGAGCCGCTATGGCATTGCCCGCAAGACTTACCCTTATCATGAACATAATGCCGACGAGATTGGCGCAAAGCTGATTGCCGCCTTGAAGGAAGGCAAAAGCGTTGCGTTTTGCTCAGACGCTGGAACGCCTTTGGTCTCTGATCCCGGCCAGCGTTTGGTGGCAGCAGCGCGCGCCGAAAATCTTGCCGTGTTTGCGATACCCGGTGCTTCCGCGCCGCTGGCGGCGTTGGCGGCTTCTGGGCTGTCAACCGAGGCGTTTTTCTTTGCCGGATTTTTGCCGCACAAAGGCGGGCCGAAATTGCAGCGGCTAAAGGCGTTAAACCAGATTCCGGCAACTCTGGTATTTTTTGAAGCGCCAACGCGCACCGGTGCAACACTGGCGGCTATGGTTGAGGTCTTTGGACCAACACGTTTGGGGACGGTGGCGCGCGAATTGACGAAAGCTTTTGAAGAAATAATCACTGCGCCATTGGCACAGCTTGCCTCACTGTATGACAAGACTGATCCGCGCGGCGAAATCGTACTGCTGGTTGCCCCACCTTTTGAAGTGCCGGAAGATGTGTGGAGCGATGGGCAAGTGGATGCGCTTTTGGCAGATTTGGCTATCCAAATGCCAGCTTCAAAGGCTGCTGCCGAGGCGGCCAAACAAACCGGGCAAAGCAAAGGCGACTTGTTCAAGCGCATCACGGCACTTAAAAATGCCTGAGAAAAAAAAGCTAAAAGCAGAGCAACGCGGCCATCTTGCAGAAAGCTTGGCTGCTTGGAGCTTGCGGCTAAAAGGTTGGCGCATTCTTGCCCAACGCTATCGCACCCCGCTCGGAGAAATTGATCTCATTGCACGGCGTGGTGATTTGGTAGCGGTAGTAGAAGTTAAAGCACGACAGACACTCATTGGTGCGATGGATTCCGTGACGCCTGCCGCACAAAAGCGTATCATGGGCAGTGCTGACTTATGGTTGTCGCGCCAGAAAGATGCGGCGCGGCTCTCCATCCGGTTTGATATTATTGCAGTGGTGCCATGGCGATGGCCCATCCATATTCCGCGGGCGTTTGAATGAATATTACCGTTGCCCCAATCAAAATGCAGCGTGCTGAAGGAGCAGGCCGTATTGCAGTTTCGTTCAAAGGCGGGCGCACGCGGCTTGATGATTTGTATCAATCAGGCGCTGCAAAAATCCGGCTGCCTCAGGTGCATGATGGCAGCCATGCCGAGGCTGTTTTGATCAATGTTTCGGGCGGGCTCACCGGCGGTGACAGGTTTTCATGGCACGCTGATTTGGCTGCCAACACATCGCTGTGTGTCACGACGCAAGCTTGCGAAAAACTCTACCGAGCAGATCACAGTCATGCAGAAATACACGCCAGAATGAATATTTCAGAGGGTGCGGGCCTTAGCTGGTTACCGCAGGAAGCTATTTTGTTTGAACACTCCGCTGTGCGGCGGATTATTGAAGCTGACATTGCACCAACTGGCCGCCTGTTGATTTTGGAATCCGCCATTCTTGGCCGTGCGGCATTTGGCGAAATTGTAACCCAAACCCTGTTGCAAGACCGCTGGCGTATCCGCGTTGGCGACCAACTGGTGCATGTTGAGGAAACTAAAATATCAGGAAATCCCGCTATTACAGCCAAAGGCGCGGCGCGGTTAGACGGCATGGCAGCTTTTGCTAGTCTGGTTTTGATTGCGCCTGATGCTGGCCGATTTATTCGGGCTTTGAGAGCATTACCAACTGTTTCGGGCGCTGCGTTTGGTGTAAGCCATTTACCGGCTTTTCAATCCGCTAAGCTTGTTGCAAGATTTGTTGCAGTTGACGGGCTAACGCTTCGCCGCGCTTTGATACCGGCTGTTGAATATCTCAATGTGCAAGCCATGAGCATGGGCGGTCTGCCCAAAGTCTGGCGTCTTTAACGGAGTAAATGATGCAACTGACACCGCGTGAAAAAGACAAACTGCTGATCTCAATGGCGGCAATAGTGGCGCGCAGACGTCTCGAACGCGGCGTTAAACTCAACTATCCGGAAGCCATCGCCCTGATCAGTGACTTTGTGGTTGAAGGTGCGCGCGACGGCCGGGCAGTGGCTGATTTAATGGAAGCCGGTGCTCATGTGATAACGCGCGCGCAGGTCATGGATGGTATTGCCGAAATGATCCACGATGTGCAAGTTGAGGCAACCTTCCCTGATGGCACCAAGCTCGTGACGGTGCATGAGCCGATACGGTAAATTGATTATGCGCCGCTTTAGCCAAGCTTGCGCGAATTTTCATGCGCAAAGAAGTCGTAAAATTCACTTTCTTTGTTGTTGGCCCGGACAATCATGGCAAGCGAGGCCGCCGTTGAAACCGGTGGTGAAAACAAGAAACCTTGAATATCGTCGATATTGATTTCGGACAGCGTTTCAAATTGCTCTTGCGTTTCTACGCCTTCAGCAATCACGTTTAAGCCAAGGGATTTGCCAAGCTGGACGATGGCCTCGGCAATACGGTAATCATTGCCCCCGCGCGCCAAATTTTTCACAAAAGCGCGGTCCACTTTCAGCCGGTCCAGCGGGAATTGCTGCAGAAACGACAATGAAGAATATCCTGTGCCAAAATCATCGACAGCAACACGAATGCCCTCGGCACGCAGCGCATTGAGAACGCGCGTGGCATCTTCGGGGTCTGCGACCAGCGCACTTTCGGTTACTTCCAGTTCGAGGCGTTTGGCATCAAGGCCGGTTTCAGCCAGGATGCGCATAACCAATTCGACCAGATCCTGTTTGAAAAACTGGAGCGGCGAAACATTGACAGAAATCATGCAGGCTTGCCCGTTTATGAGCGGCCAATTTGCAGCTGACTGACAGGCCTCGCGCATCACAAATTCGCCAAGTTCAGCAATGAGGCCGGTGTCTTCAGCAATAACGATAAATTCCAGCGGCGAAATACGGCCAAACTCAGGGTGCTGCCAGCGCACTAAAGCTTCAAAGCCGGTGAGTTTACGCTGTTGGGCAGAAACCTGCGGTTGATATTCCACAAAGAATTCACCGTTTTCAATTGCAGCGCGCATGTCTTTTTCAAGGCGTTTGCGGCGCTTAGCGCGGTCTTCGAGTTCCTGACGGAAAGCAACCCATTGGCCGCGCCCGGATTGTTTTGCCTCATAAAGTGCCATGTCTGACAGACGCAAAAGTTCACTCATCGTTTGTTGATGATCAGGGTAAACGGCAACACCCAGCGAGCCGCCGACAAAAAGCTCTATTCCATCCAAGTTTGCGGGCGTGCAAAGCACATTCACCAAACCATCAGACACTATCGTCATGTCGGCCTGCCAATTGACGCTGTTCAACGGTTTGGCAAACACAAATTCATCACCGCCAAAACGGGATACCACTGCATCTGCACCCAAATGGCCCGATATGCGTGCCGATACCACTTTTAACAAAGCATCGCCAGTTTGGTGGCCAAACGTATCATTCACGTTTTTGAAGCCATCCAAATCAATCGTGCCAATTAAAACACGATGATTATTCTTCAAAACAGCATTGCCGAGATGGTCAAAAGCCGCGCGGTTTTTAAGACCTGTCAAATGATCATGAAGAGCCATAAAGCGGATTTCTTCATCGGCCTTAACCTTATCTGTCACATCAGAAGCTCTGCCCCGATACCCCTCAAATTGGCCATCAGCGTTTAATTTTGGGATGCCGGAAATTGAGAAAATACGCATCAGCCGGTCGGGCCCGACAACATCAAAGACCAAATCATCAAAGGCTTCACGTCGGGCAATTTGGTTTTTGTGTTTTTCAACGGGCACGTCGCGCGAGTTTAACAAATCAAAGTAACTACGGCCAACCACACCACGGGCTTTATCGCCGAAGGTTTTGAAAAACTTTTCTGAAATGCGGCTGATACGCATCGCCGCATCGGTTTCAAATAGCCAATCATTGCCGACCCTTTCAATATCATTGAGGCGTTGAATGTTATATTGATTTTCTTCAGCAACAGCTTTTGCTTTGCCGACAACCTTTCCAATAAGGCCGATTGTACTATTGCGATCATAGCCATTGGTTTCATCAATGGATTCGCCGCCGACACCGTCAAACACATTGGTTTCACCGCGGGGCATGCGCAAAACGCTGTTTGCTCCATTGGTTTTTTCTGCGGCGATTAAATCTTTCAGACTTTCAATATCAAAGCCTTCGCCATGCTCTGACAGATTGAGGCCGATCTCCTCTTCTTCAGCGTTGACGCGCAATGCAACACCCGCCCGTTTCAATCCAAATAGAAACAGGGCCATGACGCCAAATGCCCACACAAACGCCATCACTGAGCCTGTAGCTTGAACGATGAGTTGCTCCCATCTTGAGCCATTGACCAAATGTTGCGGCAAAGCAAAACCGGCTACCAATAAGGTGCCGACCAAACCCGTAAAGCCGTGGCAGGCAATAGCATCAACCGGATCATCCAGTTTTAAGCGCTCCAACACCACCTCAGACATAATGGTGGCTGTCAGGCCCCCAATAATTCCAATCGCCATGGCACCATGATAATCGACATAGGCGCACCCGGCAGTAATAGCGATCAACCCGCCGAGAATGCTTGATATGGTGGCCCGCGGGCGCAAGCGGCCTTTATTCACCACCAAATCATAAGCCATGCCCGCAGCACCGCCAAATGACATTGCGGCAACGGTATTTAGCGCAATTTGTGAGAATAAGGCAGAACCGGGCGTGGCCGCCCCGGCATTAAAGCCAATCCAACCGATCACTAAAATCATCAAGCCTGAGAGCGCAAGCACGCTGGAATGACCGGCCATCGGGTTAACCTTGCCATCTGCCGCAAAGCGCCCGTTGCGCGCACCAATCATCAAGACACAAGCCAATGACGACCAGCCGCCAATCGCGTGTATGACGGTTGAGCCTGAATAATCGAGAAACCCCATATCAGCCAGAAACGACGGGTTTCCCGATATCAGCGTTGCGCCCCACACCAAATGGCCAAACATAGGGTAAATCAAAACCGCCATAATTGCTGTTACCAGCATGTAGACAATAAAGGTCATGCGTTCGGCGACGGCCCCGGAAATGATGGTGGCTGCAGTAGAGCAAAATGCAAATTGGAACAGCAGCCGCAATTGTGTGTCGCTGTCGGTTAAATCAAAGCCACCAAAGCCAAACCAGCCGGTTGTTCCCGCACCAAACATAATCGATGCGCCAATTGCTAAAAACGCGCAGCCACAAATGATCATATTGACAACGTTTTTTTGGCTAACGTTGATGGTGTTCTTAGATCGCACTGAACCGGATTCCAGCAACAGAAATCCGGCCTGCATAAAAATCACAAGAATTGTGGCAACAAGCAACCACTGGCTAACACTGCCGCTGCCTGCATCAACGAGCGCCGATAAATACTGAGATGATGGATCGGCCAGACCGCCACGCAACCCGTTTTCTAACTCATTCATGCGCAGGGCCCCTCATGCGCATGCGCATGGTAAAACTCACTGCCAGCTTTTGTGGAGCTCGCCGGTTTTGGAAAACCGGTCCCGCCACCCCCGGCGACACACGGACCATGCGCAATAACGATTGAAACTGTGTTAATAAAAGTATCCCAAGACGCTACGTAATACCGGTGAGTTATTGATAAATAGAAAGTATTTTCAATTGTGACAGCTTTGGGAGCCACCACATATACTCAAGCGATCGTTGAGCCGTCTTCCTTTGTGAATGCTGAAACTGGTGTTTCCAGCAATTCCAAAACCCTCTCAGATGGGCGGCAAAGTCTCATACCTATGGGTGATATCACAAATGGCCGGTTAACGAGAATGGGGTGGGCCACCATGGCAGCCAAAATTTCATCGTCGGAAGTCTCTGCTGCTGTTAGGCCCAAGGCTTCAGCCGGGGTGCCGCTGATACGCATCGCTGCCTTTGGCGTTAGTCCGGCGCCGGCAAAAATTGTTTCCAAATAGTCACGCGTCCAACCCACTTTGAGATATTCGATAATCACTGGCTCGGCTCCTGATGCCCGGATCATTTCCAGCGCGTTGCGTGACGTTCCGCAATCAGGGTTGTGGTGAATGATAATCATTTCAACTCGTTGTCCTTCAAAAGCCAGTTACAAAACGCCAAAGCCGCAAATGCACCAAGGATTTGGAAAACCACAAACGGTGCAACATCCACAAGTCGAATACCGGCAAAACTATCTGAAAAAGCCCGTGCCAAAGTCACCGCAGGATTGGCAAACGACGTGGACGCGGTGAACCAATAGGCAGACGTGATATAAAGTGCGACGGCTGTCGGCACGGCTTCAGCGCGGGCTTTGAGCGTGAGCAAAATGGTAAGCACCAGTCCAAAAGCTGCAACCGTTTCCGAAACCCATTGTGCAGCGCCGGTTCGAATATGTGTCGACAGCTGCAAAACGGGTTCTTCGAACATTAGATGCGCAATAAGGACACCAAAAATTGCACCCGCTGTTTGCGCAGCACAATAGCCAAGGCCATCACCGGCTGTCATGTCACGGCGCAGCGCAAATATAAGTGTCACAGCCGGGTTGAAGTGCGCACCAGAAATCGGCCCAAAGGCAATTATTAAAACAAATAAAATAGCGCCCGTCGCGATAGCATTGGCCAAAAGCGCAATGGCGACATTGCCGCCCGACAGGGTTTCACCCATAATCCCCGAACCGATGACGGTTGCGAGCAGCAATGCAGTGCCCGTGAATTCGGCAACCAAACGGCGTGAAAGATCAAATTTGTGGATCATCAAAAACGTTTGCTGTCAGGCCAACCGTTCGGCAATTAAACGGGCCAGCCTTTCAGCCACCTCTTGTTTGGTAAGCTTTGGCCAAGCGGTAGCGCCACTCTGTGACAGTAGGGTGACAGTATTATCGTCGCCGCCAAACGTGCCGGTTGCCGTTGAAACATCATTGGCGACAATCAAATCTGCACCCTTTTTGACCCGTTTTGCTGCGCCATATTCAGCAATATTCTGGGTTTCAGCAGCAAAACCAACCACAATTTTCGGTCGCAATTGATGGTGGCCGACTGTTTTGAGAATATCAGGGTTTTCTGCCATTTGGAGTGAAGGCGGACCGCCAGCGCCCTTTTTCAGTTTTTCGTGTGCAGCATTTTCTACGCGCCAATCAGCCACCGCTGCCACAAAAACGCCAATATCAACTGGAAGCGCAGCCTCAACAGCGGCGAGCATGTCACGCGCGGTTTCCACATGAATTGTTCTGACGCCAATTGGATCAGCAATTCTTACCGGCCCTGAAATCAACGTCACGGACGCGCCGAGTTTGGCTAAAGCGGCAGCCACCGCATGGCCCTGTTTGCCTGACGAGCGGTTGGCGATATAACGCACCGGATCGATGGGCTCATGGGTTGGCCCTGAGGTGACAATCGCGGTTTTACCGGCCAAGGGTTTTGGCTGTGGAACGAGCAAGGCTTCAATAGCGTTTAGAATTTCCAAAGGTTCGGCCATACGCCCCGTGCCAGCCTCTTTGGCTTCAGCCATTTCACCATCGCGCGGACCCACATAATGAATGCCGTCGTTTTGCAGCGTTTTCACATTTCTTGCTGTCGCATGGTGATGCCACATGGCGGGGTTCATGGCGGGCGCAACCAGCACTGGCACTTTTGCCGCCAACAATACCGCGCTCGCCAAATCATTGGCCATCCCGTGGGCCATTTTCGCCATTATATCAGCGGTGGCGGGCGCAACCACAATGAGATCAGCCTCACGCGCCAGCCGGATATGGCCGACATCCTGCTCGTCTTCACGGTCGAATAATTCGGTGAAAACCTTGTCGGCGGTCAAAGCGCCAACGGACAGCGGCGTGATAAACTGCTGGGAGGCAGCCGTCATAATCGCCCGCACTTTGACATTACTACGGCGCAAATGGCGGATCAAATCAAGGCATTTATAGGCGGCAATGCCACCACCAATGATCAGCAAAACAGATTTACCGTTGAGGTTGGCGAAGACGGGTTTTTCGGGCGTGTGGCTCATGGCAGCACTATGCCTTTAGAAGAGCCGCACTGCAATCACCACCAATGTCACCGCAATGACCCACAATGCCACCCGCCCTGAACGGGCAGCTTTGGCCTCGGCCTTGCCAATCGCTTCAGCTGTGGCGGCATCAAAACGGAAGCCATCGACCATGAAGCGATCAGCTTCTTTGCCTAGTTTTTCAAACCGTTCAGCAAATTCCGGCGCGCGGCGCAGCAGGCTTATACCGGCTTTCAAACCATCGCGCGCGTCTTTGGCAATCGCTTTGGGGCCGAGATTATCGCGAATCCAGTCTTCGATGACCGGTTTGGCAGCTTCCCACATATTAAAGTGAGGGCCAAGATTGCGGGCAACGCCTTCGGCCACAACCATTGTTTTCTGGAGCAACAATAACTCGGTGCGCGTGCCCATTTTATAAAGATCAGTGATTTCAAACAGCAGCGTTAAAAGCCGCGCAATCGACACGTTTTCTGCCGGCTGGCCGTAAATCGGTTCGCCCACGGCACGCAAAGCCTGCGCAAAGGATGCAACGTCTTGATCGGCAGGAACATAGCCCGCCTCAAAATGCACTTCGGCAACGCGGCGATAATCGCGGCGCAAAAACCCGAACAATATCTCCGCCAGAAAGCGCCGTTCGTCTTTACCGATGCGGCCCATGATACCAAAATCCAGCATCACCAATGTGCCATCACGCTCAACAAACAGATTACCGGGGTGCATATCGGCATGAAAAAACCCATCGCGCAGGGCATGCCGCAAAAAGCTTTGCATCACAGTGGTGCCGAGTTTTTGAAGATCTATGCCTGAGGCCTGCACTGCAGCCATATCGGTCAATGGCAGGCCATCAATCCACTCCATTGTTAGAACATCACGGCCGGTTCGGTCCCAATCCACCTTCGGCAGCCTGAAATTGGGATCGTTTTTGGTGTAATCGGCCATCTCTGACAGAGCGGCGGCCTCAATGCGCAAATCCATTTCAAGGCGGGTTGTGGCCTCAAGCGTTTTGGCAACATCAATGGGCTTTAAGCGCTCGGATGAGGCAAAAAGGTAGTTTTGAATTTCTGCCGCCAGCATAAACACTTCGTTGTTTTTCTTGAACTCTGTGCGAACGCCGGGGCGCACAACCTTTACAGCAACTTTGCGGCGGCCTTTGGCATCTTCGACATAGGCTGGATGCACTTGTGCAATGGAGGCGGCGGCAACCGGCTCGTGGAATTCCACAAAAAACTGCCCGACCGGCCCACCCAAAGATTCTTCGATGGCGGCTTTGGCCTGCGCCGTTGGGAAACTCTCCATTTTATCGAGCAGGCCTGCCAAATCCCTTGCCATATCCGGCCCGATAACGTCGGCGCGCGTTGCTAAAAACTGGCCGAGTTTAGCATATGAAGGGCCGAGGCGGGCAATGGCTCTGGCAATACGGTCGGTACGGGATGCTTCCTTGCTGCGGCGTTTTGCGATCAGCCTTGCCGCATTCCATAAAACACGGGGAAAGCCTTCAAGGGCGTCGCCCGGCAGGGCTGCGAACACGCCTTCACGTGCCAAAACAAAATTGGCACGCAGCAGGCGATAGAATGTGGCGGGCTTTGACATCGGGTTCTAAATGGCCCAACCGGAATGGAGTGCAGCAACACCGCCGGTATAATTGCGGTAAGTGACCCTGCTAAAACCAGCATCTTTGATCATCGCCGCAAAAGCATCCTGTTTGGGAAACTTGCGGATCGATTCCACCAGATATTGGTAGCTTTCTGCATCCCCTGTCACAGCTTTTCCGATGCGGGGAATGGCATTGAACGACCAGATGTCATAAAACCGGTCAAGGCCGGGAATGACCACTTCGGAAAACTCCAAACACAAAAATCGACCGCCGCGCTTGAGAACGCGCCGGGCCTCTTTAAGGGCAACAGCAATTTGCGGCACATTACGGATACCGAAGGCAATGGTGTACGCATCAAAACTTGCATCAGCAAAAGGCAGAACCTCAGCATTGGCTTCAACAAATATGCAGCGGTCATCCACCTTGGCTTTAATGGCGCGGTCACGGCCAACATCCAGCATTGAGCCATTGATATCAAGCACCGTGGCATGAGCAAGCGGTGCAGCGTTTAAGACACGGAAAGCGATATCGCCGGTGCCACCAGCAACATCAAGGACTTTGAATTCACGGGTTTTGGGCGGATTGAGCGAGGCCACCATCGCTGATTTCCAAGCGCGGTGCATGCCGGCCGACATTAAATCATTCATCACATCATAGCGCTTGGCGACCGAGTGAAAAACCTCATTGACCTTGTCTTGCTTTTCGTTTGGCGCGACCGCTTCAAATCCAAACGATTGTGCCATTTCTTCGCCGCGGCTTACGCGCTCAATACTCATGATGATACTCCGCCCGCCGTCATGCTTTATCCAATAGCGCAATCGTTGCTGACTGGCTATATTTCAGCTACGCGGCGTGTGGCCGCGCATATTGAAGGTTTATTTTTATGGTTAAATTGCCTTTGGCCGAATTGCATTGCCATATCGAAGGCGCAGCCCTCCCCGGTTTGGTGATTGCTCAGGCGCAGAAATACAATGTTAACGTTTCCGCAATTATTCGTGACGGGAATTATATTTGGTCTGATTTTGCAGATTTTCTGAAATGCTACGAAACGGCTGCCAGCCTGTTTCGCACAAGTGAGGATTATGCGCTTTTGGCTGAAACCTATTTGGCGTCGATTGCCGATCAAGGCGCAATTTACGGCGAGTTTTTTGTGTCTCCTGTGCCGCCTTTCAATGCTTTATTGGCTCCGGAAGCCTATCTTGAAGGCGCTATCGAAGGGCTGAGGCGCGCCAAAGCCAAACATGGCATCGAAGCGCGTTTGATCATGACTGGCATACGGCATGCCGGAGCAGACGCAGTTGAGGCTGCCGCCCAGTTTGCAGTGAAACATCAATCGCAATTTGTCACCGGCTTTGGGATGGCAGGTGAAGAGCGCATTCATCACCCAAAAGATTTTGTGCGGGCGTTTGATATTGCCCGTGATGGTGGATTGCAGATCACGGTTCATTCCGGTGAATGGCGCGGACCAGAAGAAATTTCAGCAGCGCTGGATTATCTCAAACCAGAGCGTATTGGCCATGGCGTGCGGGCCATTGAAGATGCTGATCTGGTAAAACGATTGGCCGATGAGCAAATCGTTTTGGAATGCTGCCCCGGCTCAAACATTGCGCTGGGCGTATTCCCGTCATTTCCTGAGCATGCTTATCTGAAACTTCGCAAAGCCGGTGTTCGGGTAACGCTGAGCTCAGATGACCCGCCGTATTTCTGGACATCGCTCAGCCGTGAATATGACATTGCACGGACACATTTTGGCATGAGCGAGGCAGAACTTTTGGCCGATACGCGCACCTCAATTGAAGCTGCGTTTGTTGACGAAACAACGCGCGCGCAGCTTCTCGCCATAATCGACAAGCATCCTGTGGCTAATGTGATGTAGCTGGGTTTCGCCGAGGCGATTGCAGGTCTAAAGAAAACTATTGCAGGAGCTTTGCCATGGACAATCTTACCGTCGTCAACCACCCGTTGGTGGCCCATAAACTCTCAATTATGCGCGACAAGGATACGTCGACGGCGAGTTTCCGCCGGCTGCTTCGTGAGATTGCGCATTTGCTTTGCTATGAGGCCACCCGAAATCTACCGGTTGAATTGGTGGAAATTGAAACGCCGCTGACCAAAACGATGGCCCCGCGCCTTGAGGGCAAAAAACTGGTGATTGCATCTGTTCTGCGCGCTGGGAACGGCCTCTTAGATGGGATGCTGGATCTCATTCCTGCAGCCCGCGTTGCTCACATCGGGCTTTATCGCAACCATGAAACACTTGAAGCGATTGAGTATTATTTCAAAGCGCCCGAAGGGCTGGTTGATCGCAAGATCATTGTTGTTGATCCAATGCTGGCAACAGGCAATTCGGCGATAGCCGCTATTGATTTATTAAAAGGTCGCGGCGCTACCGATATCAGATTCGTGTGCTTATTGGCAGCACCGGAAGGCGTAAAAACATTTACCGCAGCACACCCGGATGTGCCGATAATAACAGCTTCACTCGACAGCCATCTTAACGAAAAGGGTTATATCGTGCCCGGTCTCGGCGATGCCGGGGATCGCATGTATGGTACTAAATAGAGTGTTAACCATACAGTTTGCTTAATAGCCGGCGTTAAGCAGGTAGCAACCACCGCAATGCCAAACAGAGCGCATGATCAGACATTCAATCTTTTTTGGCTCGTTAATTGGTTGCGCCGTGGGTGTGCCGTTACTGTATCAAAATAATTCTGATTATTTCAAAGAATGGTACACCGGTAAACCGACCGCGCAGGTGGCCCACAAAGTGGAGCCGCCGCAGAATATCACCGGCGGCGCATCATTGGTTGGCTCGACAGTCGTGATTCCAATGGATGAACGCGGGCATTTCCAGACTGATTTCAAATTGAACGGCCGTAAAATCAATGCGTTAATCGATACTGGCGCAACCTATGTCGCGATGAACAAATCCATGGCCGCGCGCATTGGCATTAAAGTGACATCGCTGGACATGAAGTTCAAAGTCACAACGGCAAACGGCCAAGCGCCTGCCGCAGCTGTCATGATCAACGAAGTGGCAATCGGTAAAATCCGGGTCAACAATGTGCCAGCTTTGGTGCTGGAGGATAAAGCCCTTGATGGAATGCTGATGGGCATGAGTTTTTTGAAAGAACTTGATCGTTTTGCAATTGAAAACCGCACGCTCATTCTTGAAAACTAAGGCACGAAAATAAGATATAAAGCAGGCAATTATTGCCGTGGTCTCGGCGTTTGGCTAGTCGCCGTCATCATCTGTGCCTGAATCGTCTGTGCCCGAATCATCGTCATTATGGTTTTTGGAATGATGGCTGTGGTTCACCCCGATACCAGTGTTGCCATCAGATTGGCCGTGCTGCTGATGGCCCGGGCCCAGAGCGGACTTGAGCGCGAAGATTAAGATTGCTCCCAAAATCATCGCGCCCAAACCAATGCCAACGAAGAGCAGCGTTGTGCTCATAAGAAATTCAGATCAGCTTGCCCATTGCAACGGCGGTGTCGGCCATGCGGTTGGAAAAACCCCATTCATTATCATACCAGGTCAAAATAGAGCAGAATGTGCCGTCCATCACTTTGGTTTGATCCATATGGAAGATCGATGAATGCGGATCATGATTGAAATCTGAAGAGACCAGCTTTTCATTGGTGAAACCGAGAATGCCTTTGAGATAACCTTCAGAAGCCGCTTTGATCATGTCATTGATTTCAGCAACTGATGTGGCGCGTTTAGCGATAAATTTCAGATCAACGACAGACACGTTTGGTGTCGGAACACGGATCGAGAACCCGTCAAGTTTGCCGTTCAGATCCGGCAACACCAAGCCTACCGCTTTAGCAGCACCTGTTGAAGTCGGGATCATCGACAAAGCTGCCGCGCGCCCGCGATACAAATCCTTATGCATCGTATCCAGCGTTGGTTGATCACCGGTGTAAGAATGAATCGTCGTCATCATTCCTTTTTCAATGCCGATGCCATTGTGCAGAACTTGCGCAACAGGCGACAGGCAATTGGTGGTGCACGACGCGTTGGAAACAACGATATGATCCTTGGTAAGTTTGTCATGGTTGACACCGTAAACCACGGTTAAATCTGCGTTTTCGCCGGGAGCCGACACCAGCACCCGTTTTGCGCCCGCAGCCAAATGCAAAGAAGCTTTATCTTTGGCGGTGAAAATGCCGGTGCATTCCATCACGATGTCAATGTCGTGTTTGCCCCATGGCAAATTGACAGGGTCGCGTTCGGCAAAAACCTTGAAGCTCTCTTTGCCAACACGGATGGTATCGCCATCTACGGTGACAGTGTGTGGAAAACGGCCATGCACAGAATCATAGCGCATCAAATGCGCATTGGTTTCCACCGGGCCCAAATCATTGACCGCAACAATATCGATATCAGTGCGGCTTGATTCATAAATTGCGCGCACAATATTGCGCCCGATTCGGCCAAAGCCGTTGATGGCAATGCGAACTTTCTTCGCCATATTGAAATCTCCTTATGTCTTCAGTTTAGGCTTTCGCCAGGTGATCAGAGCGCGGCAAGCGCGGCTTTGGCAGCGGCATCTGCCGTAATGCCAAAATGCTCATAGAGTTTTTTGGCTGGCGCAGATGCGCCAAAGCCTGTCATGCCAATAAAAATTCCTTCACGGCCAATAAACCTGTCCCAGCCCTGCCGGATGGCAGCTTCAATGCCGACATTGACCTTCGATGAGCCAAGCACAGTTTTCTTGTAGCTTTGTGACTGTTCTTCAAACAATTCAAAACATGGCACAGAGACAACACGGGCGCTTTTACCAGCCGCTTCGACCAAGGCTTTGGCAGCCACTGCGATTTCAACCTCCGAGCCGGAAGCAAAGAACGTCACGTCCGTTTTGCCTGTCCCTGAAAGCTCGTAAGCCCCTTTTGCGCACAGATTTTCTTTGGAAACCTCGAAGCGCTGCACTGCCAGATTTTGCCGCGTCAAGACCATGGTTGTTGGCGCGTTGCGGCGCTCCAATGCGGCTTGCCAGCATTCGGCGGTTTCATAAGCGTCACAAGGGCGCATCACGAGATGGTTGGGAATGGCACGCAGCGCCGCCAAATGTTCCACCGGCTGATGGGTCGGGCCGTCTTCGCCCAGACCAATTGAATCATGGGTCATCACAAAAATCGAGCGGATGCCCATCAGCGACGCCAACCGCATGGATGGCCGGGCATAATCAGAAAAACACAGGAACGTGCCTGAATAAGGAATAACCCCGCCATGCAGCGCCATGCCGTTGAGGGCGGCGGCCATGCCGTGCTCACGGATACCAAAATTGACATAACGCCCTGAATAGTCGCCCGGTTTGACCGGCAAGGTCGACGGTGTTTTGGTGTTATTGGAACCGGTCAAGTCGGCTGATCCGCCAACGGTTTCCGGCACAATGGCTGTGATGACTTTCAATGCTTCTTCAGATGATTTGCGCGTTGCCCAAACCGGTTTTTCAGCAGCCAATTTGGCGTAGTAAGCGTTCATTGCAGGCACGAAACCGGTTGGTAGATCGCCCTTCATGCGGCGTTCGAATTCAGCGCGGGTGTCTTTGTCGGTGGCTTTAAGGCGTTTTTTCCAAGCCGTATGCACGCGGGCAGATTTCGCCGCGGCTTTGCGCCAAGTATCTGTAACGTCGAGGGGTATTTCAAACGGGGCATAAGCCCAATCCAATTTGGCGCGCGCACCGGCAATTTCGTCCGGGCCGAGCGGCGAGCCATGCGTATCCTTGGTGCCAGCCTTTGTCGGCGCGCCAAAACCGATGGTGGTTTTGCAGGCAATCATGGTGGGCTTGTCTGATTTACGGGCCCTCTTGATCGCCTTTTCAATGGCAGCTTGGTTGTGGCCGTCCACGCTAAGCGTTGCCCAGCCGCAGGCCTTGAAGCGGGCGTGCTGATCGGTAGAATCAGACACCGTCACCGGGCCGTCAATCGTGATGTTGTTATCATCCCAAAACACAATCATCTTGTTGAGTTTCAAATGGCCGGCAAGGGCGATGGCTTCTTGCGAAATGCCTTCCATCAAGCAGCCGTCACCGGCGATAACATAGGTATAATGATCAACCAAATCATTGCCGAAATGAGCATTCATCATCCGCTCGGCGAGCGCAAAGCCGACACCGTTTGCGAGACCTTGGCCAAGCGGGCCGGTGGTGGTTTCAATGCCTGCGCCATGACCATATTCAGGGTGGCCCGCTGTGCGATAGCCAAGCTGGCGGAAGTTTTGCAATTGCTCCATTGGGAAATCGGCATAGCCAGACAAATGCAATACGGAATACAGCAGCATTGAACCATGACCGGCCGACAAAATGAAACGGTCGCGGTCGGCCCAATGCGGGTTTTTAGCATCGTGTTTCATAAACTTGGTGAAGAGCACAGTGGCAATGTCAGCCGCGCCCATCGGCAGGCCGGGATGGCCGGAATTGGCGGCTTGCACAGCGTCCATCGCCAAAAAACGGATGGCATTGGCGGCACGGTTCTGGTCGATGCTGTTTTGTGTCATGACTGGCAATCATTTTGGCCGGCGGCACCGGCAATTGCGGGGGCACACGCGGATGCTTTTGCCGCGCGCAGAACGTTAGATTTAGCGTTGCGACACATATCAAACAAGTATGACGTGTCAAACAGATTGGCACTGATTGGGGATGATAGGCTCACAAACATTGACCCTATGCTCAAGCAACGCTACCACAAGCAGGCTTAAGTGCTTCAAAAGCACAGACGAAATGGCTGCTAGACGGCGGTTGGCCCGCGTTCAAAACGAAGGAGGTAACATTATGACCTCATCAATAGACCGTATTCACACCGCTTTAAGCGCGCTTGAGGCGGCAATTGACACACGTTTGGAGCGTGATGTTGATTATGCGGAAGCGGACGCAGAAGTGCAACGCATGAATGTTGACCGCGCACGACTGGCCCAAGAGCTTGATTCTGCGGAAGCCAAATCAGAACGATTGGCCGAAGTGAACCGTGAGGTGTCGCGGCGCCTCGTGTCGGCGATGGAAACCATTCGCTCGGTTCTGGGTAAATAAGGATCTTATTGATGGCTCAAGTAACGATCAACATTGATGGCAAGCCCTACAAAATGGCTTGCGATGAAGGCCAGGAAGCGCATCTTGAAAAACTGGGTATCCGGTTTGACCAATATGTCAGCCATCTGAAATCATCCTTTGGCGAAATCGGTGACCAGCGCTTGCTGGTGATGTCGGGCGTGATGGTGATGGATGAAATGCAGGAGCTGGAACGCCGGATCACCGCGCTCGAAGCTGAGCTGGCAAAGGTTCAAGAAGCAGCAGGCAAAGCCGAGCGCCGTTTGGCTGAAGGCGGCATGGGCACAGAGCGCGCACTGGCAACAATTGCCGATAAACTGGAAGGGTTGGCCGCGCGAATTGCGGGCGGCTGATTATAGTTTTCTCAATGACACTTGATCAACCAGATGATTTGGCCCTTTTCGTAAAATCAAATCAGCTCTTGGCCGTGTTGGCATGATATTTTCATGTAGATTTTTAAGATTGGTGTCGCGCCATAAACGCTCTGCAATTTTTCGCGCTTCAACCTCATTCATCTCAGCATAACGGTGGAAGAACGATTCCGGATCGCGGAATGCTGTCTGGCGCAGGCCCATGAAGCGGTCGACATACCAGCGGTGAATATCGCCTTCATCAGCATCAATATAAATGGAAAAATCAAAAAAGTCTGAGACCATTGGCACGTCGCGGCCATCCAGCGGTAAGGGCCGGGTTTGCAAAACGTTGATGCCTTCAAATATTAAGATATCCGGCTGATAGATATGAATATGTTCACCTTGCACAACATCATAGATCATATGCGAATAGACCGGCGCTTCGACATCGGGTTCACCGGCTTTAATGCCGGACAAAAACTTCAAAACCGCCTTTTGATCATAGCTTTCAGGAAAGCCTTTGCGCTCCATGAGGCCATTGGCTTTCAAAACGGCGTTGGGCAAGAGAAATCCATCGGTGGTGACCAGATCGACCTTGGGGCTGTTGGGCCAGCGCGCCAATAGCTCTTTTAGCACACGCGCCGTTGTGGATTTGCCAACAGCCACCGATCCAGCGATGCCAATAATAAAAGGTGTTTTTCGTTTATCTGGAACATTCAAAAATTTGCGGCGCTGGTAAAACAGCCATTTGGCTGATTCAACATGGGCCGATAGTAGCCGTGACAATGACAGATAGATTTTTGACACTTCGCCCAGATCAATCGGGTCATTGATAGAGCGCAGGCGTTGCACCTCATCATTGGTCAAGGTGAGCGGTGTATCGGCGCGAAATTCCGCCCATTGTTCTGCAGAAAAATAGCGGTAAGGGCTGGTGACAGAGTTGTCATAGAAAGACGGGTCTTCAACACGTTGGTCCAAAAGCTAGCTCCCTCACACAATCGGCTAAGCAGAAGGCCGCGACGCCTTTTCACTCACCCCACTTTGGGCCGTGCGCCTCGCCAGTTCATTGAGCACATCGCTCAGCGGAACCTTCGCAAGCGCCATCACCACCAGCCAATGATAGAGAAGATCAGCGCTTTCGCCAATGAGGGCTTTTTTATCGTGTTTAACCGCTGCAATAACAGCCTCAACTGCCTCTTCGCCCAGTTTTTGTGCGGCCTTGTCCATGCCTTTGGACATGAGCTGCACTGTCCAAGACGACATATCGCCGGATGTTGCACGCGCGGCAATTAAGGCTTCCAAATCCTGTAATTGAAATTCAGTCATCTGATCAATCCATTCTCATTGGAACGCCTGCTGCGGCAAGTGCAGCTTTGGCTTCAGCAATGGTATAAGTGCCAAAATGAAAAATCGAGGCCGCGAGCAAACCCGTTGCATGGCCAAGTTTTGCGCCATCAACCAAGTGCTGCAAATTGCCAACGCCGCCAGAGGCAATCACGGGCACGGGCACGGCATCGGCTATTGCGCGGGTGAGCGGCAGATCATAGCCAATTTTTGTGCCATCGCGGTCCATAGAGGTGAGCAGAATTTCACCAGCGCCGAGGTGCACAACTTTTATCGCAAATTCAACAGCATCAATGCCGGTGGCATTACGCCCGCCATGGGTGAAAATTTCAAAACGGTCCGTTTCGCCTGGCTTTGACACGCGTTTGGCATCTATCGCCACCACAATACATTGATTGCCGAATTTGTCGGCGGCTTCGGCAACAAGATCAGGGTTGGAAACTGCGGCTGTATTGATCGACACTTTGTCAGCGCCAGCAAGCAGGAGTTTGCGAATATCAGAAACTTGGCGCACACCGCCGCCGACGGTGACAGGCATAAAACACTCGTCCGCCGTACGAGCAATCACATCATAAATCGTATCACGGTTGTTAATAGAAGCCGTAATATCAAGAATGCAAAGTTCATCGGCTCCCGCTGCATCATAAGCTTTGGCGATAGCCACCGGATCACCGGCATCAACAAAGTCGATGAAGCTGACGCCCTTGACGACGCGGCCATTTTTAACATCCAGGCAAGGAATGATACGGGTTTTAAGTGTCATACAGGCGCAATAGCGCCTGTATTCAAATCAAACAACACTTTTACGCAGTGACCGTTCGCCCTGCCATCTCATCGGAAAAGCCATGGTTTACATCACGGTGCCCGGCTTCATCCAGCCGGACAGCGATCACCACATCGCGCAGCCGCGCATCTTGCGGCAATTTCCAATACTCTATTGCAAACTTAGGCGCTGGAACGTTTTCGGTCAGGCCAGAGTCAATTGTTTCCAAATATTGGGTGTAGCTGTAAACCGCCTCTTCTTCCAAATAACCGACAAAGCGATGCGCAACACGTGGCCAAAGGATGTAAAAAACAAAAAAGCCGTTGAAAAATATGCCTTGCGCCAGAATGATCAACGCACGTTCAAACCAATTGGGTTTTGCAACTTCAATGAACGTCATTAAATGTGCACGCTCGTTTTCAGCCTCATCCAGCAACGTTCTGATCCAGCCGCGATCATCTTGAAATTTTCGCAGCGCCCGCAAATGTGTGAGCATTCCGCCGACCATGCCGGGAACGGCTGCAACTGTTTCCAAAATCACCGCACGGTGGCCATAACGTTTACTGAAAAATGCGTCGGCAAAAAACCGCAGGAATTTCACTGCCCCCAATGCGAACTTATCGCCAAAGCCAATCGGCTTATAATGGGTGACTTCCAGCGTGCTCTCGGTTGGATTTGATTTTGTGTGTACCACGGCTATGCCCTCTTTGTTTTTATACCGCGCATGTGGGTGTTGAGTGACGTCATTGCTATGCGGCGAATTGACCAATCGTTCTTGAACGGCATCTGCTGCGCCTATGGCTTGGCTTCCAACATTCTTAATGCTTTGCTTGCATCAATTCGGCCGTCATAGAGCGCGCGGCCGGTTATTGCGCCTTCAAGCCGGGCGGCATCCGGCTTCAACATACGGGCGACATCATCAAGTGAGGCCAGCCCTCCTGATGCGATGATCGGAATTGAGACGGCGTTGGCAACGGCAATAGTTGCCTCCCAATTGATGCCAGCCAATATGCCGTCGCGGTCAATATCAGTATAGATGATTGCGGTAACGCCTGCACCCTCAAATTTTTGTGCCAGCTCAATGACACCCAAAGACGAGGCTTCAGCCCAGCCTTCAACAGCGACTTGGCCGCCTTTGGCATCAATACCGACGGCCACTTGGCCCGGAAATAATTTGCAGGCCTCAATCACCAAAGCTGGGTTTCGCACCGCGACCGTGCCAAGAATAACACGGGCAAGGCCCTTATCCAGCCAAGCCTCAATATGCGCCAAAGTTCTGATACCTCCGCCCAATTGCACTGGGTTTTTGGTGGCTTTCAAAATCGCGTCAACCGCCGCGCCATTGCGGCTTTCACCGGCAAACGCACCGTCTAGATCAACCACATGCAGCCATGAAAAGCCTTGGTCCTCGAAAGCTTTCGCTTGCGCGCCAGGATCTTCATTATAGACTTGCGCAGAAGCCATCTCCCCCAATTTAAGCCGGACGCATTGGCCGGATTTTAAGTCGATGGCGGGGAACAGAATTTTGGTCATCAAACCCGCCACTCCAAAAAATTACTAATCAATTTTAACCCAAGCTTCTGGCTTTTTTCAGGGTGAAACTGCGTTCCCACCATATTGTCCCGGCCAACCATCGCCGTAACCGCCATGCTATAATCGGTCGTAGCGATCAACTCAGCAGGCGTGGCAACGGCCAGATGGTAGGAATGCACAAAATAGGCGTGCCAACCTTCCGGCCCCAAAGGAATGCCTTCCAGTAAAGCATGATCAGAAACGCGATCCAGCGTGTTCCAGCCAATTTGCGGAATTCGGAGGGCCTTATCAGATGGTTCCATCGGCACGACGTCGCCTGAAATCCAATCAAGACCATTTGTGATCTCTTTTTCCAGCCCGCGCGTCGACATTAATTGCATACCGACACAAATGCCTAAAAATGGCCGTGCTTTTTTAATGATGGTTTCATGTAGCGTTTCGACCATACCGGGAACCGCATCAAGCCCGCGACGGCAATCAGCATAGGCACCAACGCCCGGCAAGACGATGCGGTCCGCTTGGGCAACAAGATCTTCTTGGGCGGTGACAATAATTTTTGCGTTCAAACCTAATTCCAATGAGGCACGCTCAAAGGCTTTTTGCGCCGAGCGCAAATTGCCGGAGCCATAATCAATAATTGCAACCAGCATTGTTTAGCCCTTTGTCTAATTTCTGGCTGGAAACGCAAAAGCGTTTGAAGAAAGCCCGCTGGAGCGGCCACTCAGTGCAGGTGCAAAATTAAATGTTGCTTCCGGCAAAGCGCCAAAATAGCGGATTTCCGCTTCTTCCGCATTGCCGGCTTCCACAACTGCGGTTTCGTGCCAACCCAAACGCTCTAAATTGGCGATGCGCAGGGTGGCTCCCTCCAGAGCAATGTAAATGGAAATTGGCAGATCGGCGGCCAAAGCCAAAAGATGTGCGTTGAGGTACCAGCTCGCCAGACTACCCAAAATCATGATGCTGATCACGGCAAAAGCTGCCAGCCATTGACGATAAAACAACAACCAAAAATACGGCACAATCAATGCGGGCAGCGAAAAACCATCACGGATAAACTGTGCGGCTGGCGCATCACCCTCTTTTTGCATGACCACATATCGGGCCATTTACAAAACGCCTTTGGTCGAAGGTATTGCATCAAATCGCGGATCGGCCTCAACGGCCATACGCATGGCGCGCGCGACGGCTTTGAATGTGGCTTCAGCAATGTGGTGGCTGTTAAAACCATGCACCTGATCAATATGCAGCGTTATACCGCCGTGTGTGGCTATGGCTTGGAAAAACTCCCGCACCAGCTCCGTGTCAAATGTGCCAATTTTGGATGTTGGAAATGCTACATTCCAAACCAAATAGGCCCTTCCTGACAAATCTAATGTTGCGCGAACTTGCGCATCGTCCATGGGCAATGAACATTCGCCATAGCGTCGGATACCGCGTTTGTCGCCGAGCGCTTTTGTCAGCGCTTGACCGATGGCAATACCGACATCTTCAACCGTATGGTGATCATCAATGTGCAAATCCCCGGTGGCGCGCACATCAAGGTCAATCATAGAATGACGCGCCAATTGGTCGAGCATATGGTCAAAAAATCCAACGCCGGTTTGGTTCTGATGCGCACCAACGCCGTCCAAATCGACACCAACAAATATTTCGGTTTCATTGGTTTTGCGGGTAATGCTGGCAGTTCGGCTCATGATGCGCCTCAAGAGTTGCATTGATTACCAATGCACATACATAAGCAGCGGTATGATTTGAAGGGAATAATGGCAAATGAGCGAAAAGGATGAACGCGGCCCGGGAACCTATGGTCCCAACCTTTATGGACCCAACCTTTATGGACCCAACCTTTATGGACCGATGCACGCAACAACGATTGTCATCGTGCGAAAGGGCAATAAAGTTGTGATTGCTGGTGACGGGCAGGTTTCGCTTGGCCAAACTGTGATGAAGGGCAATGCCCGCAAAGTGCGCCGTATCGGTAAAGACAATGATGTGATCACCGGTTTTGCCGGAGCAACCGCTGACGCTTTCACGCTGCTTGACCGGCTGGAAAAGAAACTCGAGCAATATCAGGGCCAGTTGATGCGGGCCTGCGTCGAGCTGGCCAAAGATTGGCGCACGGACAAGTATTTGCGCAATTTGGAAGCCATGATGCTGGTGGCGGATAAAAACATTTCGCTTTGCATTACTGGCGCGGGCGATGTGCTGGAGCCTGAACATGGCGTTATGGCAATTGGTTCTGGCGGCAATTATGCGCTTGCTGCCGCCTTGGCTTTAGCGGATTCTGATTTAGATGCCGAACAGATTGCCCGCAAAGCCATGAACATTGCAGCAAATATTTGCGTTTACACCAACCATAATGTGATCGTTGAAAGCTTGGACACCCATTGATGCTGACCGAACAAAACCTAAACTCCGCCGTTTTACAAAATATCATTACACCGGCGCAGCACGGAGCACTGATTGCTTTGGCGCGCGCAAACGACCCGGTTTCACCTGATGAATCAACTGATGAAGCTTTACGGCTTGTGGGTGGCGGCAATGATTTATTTGTAACAGTGGGTGTGGTTTTGCTTTTAGCAGGATTGTTTTTTGCGCTGACTGCCACAGGCTCGCTGGGGTTGGTTGCAAGTTATGCCATTATTGCAGTGGTTGTTTGGGTGATCGCCGAAATCGTCACGCGGCAAAAACGTATGCGGCTTTCCAGCACAGTTTTGGCGGTTTTATTTATGCTGTGCGTGGGCGAACTTATTTCGCAATATATCGCAACGCGGATTGATTTTGTTGCACTTCAAGCCAACCCGATTGGTATTCTCGCGCAGCGCGGCACAATCGGTTGGCTGAGCCTTGGTGCAGCTGTTGTCTTTATTGTGGCAGCGATGGTCTATTTTTGGCGGTTTGGTGTGCCTGTTTTAGCAGCAGTGATTGCACTGGCGCTGACAGCACTTGGTTTTATTCAAATCGTATTGTTTCTTTATGATGGTGTAACAGCGGGTTCAGTTGCAGTGCCGTCTCTTGATCAAATCCCCGGCGTTATCCGCGATGCGCTTTATTTGCCGCTGATTGCCGGTTTGATTATTTTCGGCGTTGCCGTTGCGCTGGATTTGCACGACCGCGAACGGCGCACGCTGTGGTCTGACTGTGCGTTCTGGTTGCATTTGGTGTCTGCCCCGCTGTTGGTGCATCCGCTGTTTATTATGGCAACGGGCCAAGACGTTGCATTCGGTAAAATTGAGGCCGGACAAAGCGCTATCGTGATGTTGACGCTGCTGATTTTGATGTTTGTTTATGTCGCTTTGGCCATAGACCGCCGGTCTTTGCTGGTGCCGACGCTAGGCTATTTTGGCTCAATTGGCATTTACGCCTTGGTTAGCAAAACCGCTGAAACTGCAGGGCTGCCACCTTTCGCGTTAATCCTGCTTGGTGTTGGTGCAGTGATTATTCTGTTTGGTACGACATGGCATACGATCAGGCGTTTGTTGATTGGAATGACAATGCCGAAAGCTATGCTCGACCGGCTGCCGGTTTTGCAATGAGCTATACGTTCCGAGCCGTCGAAAAACGTGATTTGCCCATGCTGAAAGATTGGATTGCTCAACCTCATTGGCAGACATGGTGGGGCGACGCTGATGAGGCTCTGGCTGAAATAGAAGCGGCGATGGACGAGGAATCAACGGAGCCGATGATTGTGGAGTTTGCAGGCAAGCCAATCGCTTACGCCCAAACCTACGACCCGCATATGGAGGATAATCACCCTTATCAAGACCAACCTTTCGGCACGCTAGGTCTTGATATTTCAATGGGTAAAGGGGCCGATCTTGGCAAGGGCCATGGCAGCGCTATTATTGCGGCTTTGGCAGACCTCTTGTTTGAAGAAGGTGTGCCGCGGCTGGTGATCGATCCTGATCCTGCAAATAGTCGCGCAATCAAAGCCTATGAAAAAGCCGGCTTTGCTGCCTTTGATAGCCGCACAAGCATTTACGGCCCGGCATTGATGATGGCGCTGGATAATCCTGAGTTTGAGGAACAATGATCAGGCTTTGTTTCTTCAGGCTTTGTTTCTTCAAGCTTTTGTACCTATGTAATCTCAACAGCAAATCCAAAAGCAGATCATGACCTCACTTTCCAGTTCTTATTCTCCCCGCGAAATCGTCTCTGAGCTTGACCGTTATATTATCGGCCAGAACGAGGCCAAACGCGCTGTGGCGATTGCGTTGCGCAACCGCTGGCGCAGACAGCAGCTCACCGGCCAAATGCGCGAAGAAGTCATGCCGAAGAACATTTTAATGATCGGGCCAACCGGCGTTGGCAAAACAGAAATTTCGCGGCGTTTGGCAAAACTGGCCGGTGCACCGTTTTTGAAAGTCGAAGCCACCAAATTTACCGAGGTCGGCTATGTCGGACGTGATGTTGAGCAGATCGTGCGCGATTTGATCGAAATTGCCATTCAGCTGGTGAAGGATAAAAAGCGCGAAGAGGTTAACGCCCGCGCGCACATCAACGCCGAAGAGCGGGTGCTCGATGCGCTGGTCGGTAAAACGGCTTCTCCAACGACCCGCGATAGTTTCCGCAAAAAACTGCGCTCCGGCGAAATGGATAATAAGGAAATTGAGATTGAGGTGGCTGAAGCTGCTTCGGGCCCGCAATTTGAAATGCCGGGTATGAATGGCAATTTCGGCATGATTAATCTGTCTGATATGCTTGGCAAAGCCATGGGTGGGCGCAGCAAAAAACGCAAAACCACGGTGAAAGAAAGCCATGATATGCTGGTTGCTGATGAGGCAGAAAAGCTGCTCGACTTGGAACAGGTTACAGCTGAGGCGCTTGACCTTGCCCAAAACGAGGGAATTGTATTCATTGACGAGATTGACAAAATTGCAGGACGATCAGGCGGTGCAGGCGGTGCAGGCGGTGCAGGCGGCATGGGTGCTGGCGTTTCCCGCGAAGGGGTGCAGCGTGATTTATTGCCTCTCATTGAAGGCACCACTGTCAATACCAAGCATGGGCCGGTTAAAACCGACCATATCCTGTTTATTGCGTCGGGCGCGTTTCATATTGCCAAACCCTCTGATTTATTGCCGGAGTTACAAGGCCGCTTACCGATCCGCGTCGAATTATCAGCGCTGACGAAAGACGATTTCAAACGCATCTTAACAGAGCCGGAAGCCAGCCTTATCAAACAATACATCGCTTTAATGGGCACCGAGCAAGTTGAATTAACAGTCACCGACGACGCGATTGATGCGCTGGCTGGTATTGCAGTTGAACTCAACACCGCCATTGAAAACATTGGTGCGCGGCGTTTGCAAACAGTCATGGAGCGGGTACTCGACGAAATTTCCTACAGCGCACCTGATCAGCCGGGAACATCAATCATTATTGATGCAGCCTATGTTGAAAAACACTTGGGCACTTTGGCCGCCAACACTGACTTGTCGCGGTTTATCTTGTAAATGCGCTATTGGATGGTGCGGGGCTTGCGCCAATTTACTGATCGGCTATGGGATTTGCCCATGGAAAGCCGTTGTCGCATCTTTGTTAAAACCGGTCTGCTCGTGGCAGTATTAGGCTTTCAAGCGTCGTTTATCGCGCCTTTGTATGCGGCGACCAAAATACAGCCCGGAAATAGCAGTGCCAAGCAACCAGCCATTCCGGGTGCTTCAGTCAAGCGCACTCAGGATTTGCGCGGTTCTTTTGAAAAAAAATATACCAAAGCGCTCGGTCTTTTGAAAAATGACCCACAATTGGCGGATAAAATCAAAAAAATTGCTGATGATTATGGAATTGACCCGATCCATATGGCGGGCGCGATTGTTGGCGAACATACGTTTAACGTGGACGCCTACGACCGGCTGCAAAGCTATTATCTCAAAGCCGTTGCTTACCTCGAGTCGGATTTCGCTTTTGAGTTTGAAGGCGAAAAAGTGTCTGAATTTGTTTCACGCACCCAGTTTGAATCCTGTACCAATAAAACAAATTCCTCCGTTGAATGGCTTTGCCGCGAACAAATTTGGAATAAAGTTTTTCGTGGCAAAACCGTTGAAGACATTAAATATCCCAATCAACGTTTTGGGCAGGTGTTTTTTCAACCCTATTATGCCGGCCAAACTTTTGGTATTGGCCAACTAAACCCGCTAACGGCACTGCAAATGTCTGATCTGGTGGCAAAAATATCTGGCTTTAAAAAGCTAGACGCCAAAAATGCCCGCCAAGTTTACGAAACTATTATGGACCCCGATAAGACACTTCCCTACATCGCAGCTGTGATTAAAACCTCCATTGACGCTTACCGTGATATTGCAGGGTTTGATATCTCCGAAAATCCCGGTTTGACCGCGACGCTTTATAATCTGGGTGATCCTGAAGGCAGGGCTGCCGCCCTACGCCGTAAAAACGGCAGAAAAGGCGGGTCCGTGAAACCAGAGGAAAATTACTACGGCTGGTTTGTTAATGAGAAGATTGCTGATTTGAAAGCACTGTTTTAGCTTGGTTTTGAGACCGCTTTTCCAGCCAAGTGCTTGGGTTGCTAACCCTTACCCTGAGACATTCACGATAGAAATTCAGGAATGAAATTCACAATAAATATTCACGATTGAATTTTGATTTGATGTTGAAGCAGTACTGCACCATCGATACGCCCAGCCCAAATGCTGGTCGCGCCATCATCTCGCGCCATTTTGTAGTATATTCTCCAGAAGCGTTCCTTCACCGCTAAAAAACGGTTTCATCTTGATTGATTAATTTGAACCGGTTTTCTCAGCCTCACATAAAGTGCGCCCTCACCGCCATGGCTTTGGGCGGCATCGGCATAGCCAGATACGTGGACGGCAAAAGCAGATTGCGACAACCACAGCGGAACGGCACGTTTCAATGCGCCCTCAGATTTAGGCGAACGCCCCTTACCGGTAATCACTAGAACTGTTCTCAGACGACGCTGGGCCGCGCGGTGAATAAATGACATCAACAAGAAATGAGCCTGGTCCTGCGTCATGCCGTGCAAATCAATCCGGGCTTCAATGGCAACTTTACCTTTGGCAATGCGCCGCTGAATGGGTTCGTCAATTGATTCGATCGATTTGACTGTTTTGGGTTTGGCGGCGGGTTTTAATTGCGGAAGGCTGGCAAATTCAGCTTTGGGGGCTTCCATTAGCTTTTCAAAATCTATGGCTTCGAGTTCCGTCATTGCCGCTATTGGCGGCCCAAGCGGCGTGACAGTGCGGGCAACTTTCTCCCATAAAATACGATCTTCGGTTTCGAGTTTTTGATCTTGCTTGCGGCGCATCAAGAAAGGCCCTTGCGTGGCAATAGAATATGAAATTTAGCCGGATAATTGATTGAGCCGGCTATAGCGCCCGCAGGATGGCCTGAGCCGATAAACAAGTCGGCGCGCGCCGCACCCAAAATAGCCGAGCCTGTATCTTGGGAAATCATGAGGCGGTTAAACCCCGCTGGCTCAAGGGTTGTTAAGTCCGGCGCATTGATGAAAAACGGCAGGCCAAACGCATGGATCGTGCGGTCAACAGCTATGGACCGCCCGGCCGTAACCGGCACTTTGGCGGCAGCAACCGGACCAAGAGCAAAGTCGGCAACGGGCGCCTGACGGAAAAATATGTAGGATTGATTATGGTGTAAAATTTCTGAAACGCGGGCCGGGTTGGCTTTCAACCAATCGCGAATGGATTGCATGGACACTTTGTCTGCAGGAATTTCGCCCTTATCAATCAGCACGCGGCCGATGCCAGTAAATGCATGGCCGGATTTGCCGTCATACGTGATTCGAATTTCGCGGTCAGGCAATTGCAGCCGCGCGCAACCTTGCACATGGGCAAAAAAAGCATCGACAGGATCACGGATGTAAGCAATTTCCAAAGTGCGGCCTGCCAATGCTCCGCCATCAATTTCCAGACGGCTGAAATAGGGTGTAATTTGACCATTAATTTCATGCCCAAACCGCATTCCGTCACACTGTGCGGCCTGATCGTCAGAAAGTTCTACCAAATCATCCGGGCGACGCAAAAATGCGGTTTCAAAACCATCGCCCTTTGACAGGCGTGCTTCGGTGACCGGCTCATAATAACCGGTGATTTGTCCGGCGCTACCGCCCTCAACAATACGGAAGGGTTCAAACCAAAACTCAAAAAACGCTTTCGCGTTCATATTGCTTTCCAGGCTTGCACGGCAGGCTAAACTGAAAGCCAGTTCATCGATGGCGATTTTGCGTTGTTTATAGGGGTTTTGTAAATGACGGGCCGCGCTGAGACGGAATGCAGACAGAGCAGCGGGATGATCGTCGTCGTGCCAGCCGGAAAGCGTGGCATAGCTTGCCGTATCAAGGTGCCATTTCTGTTCCATAAAAAAGCAAGCTCAACCCGCGCTCCTTATTCGTCGGCTTCGGTGGCGGCCAGTCTCCAATTGGGGTCGCGTGATTTCAAATCGCGGGCAAAAGTCCATACGTCGGTGACTTCAGTGACCGTTTCAGGGTCGCCCTCAATAATCGAGCCATCCTTGCCGATTGTCGCAGTGATAATTTCGCTGGCAATACGCAATGTCAAACTGGCCTCGTTGCCTTTAACTTCAGCGTCCACGATTTTAGCTGATTTAATACCAACGAACGATGATTGAACTTTTTCGCCGCGTTTTTCACGCTCGTCGAGGGCCGCTGCAAACCCATCATTAACATCTTTGGCGAGCAGATTTTTCAGAGTTTTGCGGTCGCCATCGGCAAAAGCAAGAACAATCATCTCATAGGCAAGTTTTGCACCTTCCAAAAATTTATCTGGAACAAAACCACCATCTTTTTCGCGGATGGTACGCAAGGCGGCATTAAACGGGGTCCCGGCGGGGGCGGCCGCATCCAAATCGGCAAAAGCTTCAGAAACGTCGGTATCGGTTTTACGGCGCGGTAGTGGGACGACGTTATCGCTATCACCCGTTGGCTTCCCGGTGGCCATATTCTCACGTTTTGCAAACGGGTTAAACGGCGGTTTTTCAAGTCCGGTCCGCGTACCGAGCACACTGCGAAGTCGCAAAAATATGAAAACTGCCGCAACGATGAAAATTAAAGTGCCGAAATCGAGAAATTGCATCGGTTATGTCCTAATTGGCGGGCAAAGCATTGGTGCTATGAGATATAGGCTTCATAACACAAAGGTTCAAACCAAGTTTGCAGCTTAAAATGGGCTATTTTGGTTTTGATGGTTCAATTTGAGCTTCATGGCTCCCATATAAAACCAAACAGAGACAAAGACATGCTAAGATTCCTGCCATTTTTGATGTTGATCGTGCCAATCACCGAAATTGCGTTGTTTATTATGGTTGGCCAATGGATTGGCGTTTTGCCGACGATAACACTGGTGATTCTAACAGCGATTATGGGAGCTAGTCTTTTACGCCATCAAGGGCTGGGGTTGGCAATGAAAATCCGTAGTGACATCGAAGCGGGCCGCGTTCCGGGCCGCGACCTTGCCAATGGTGCCATGATGCTGGTCGCGGGGGTTTTGCTGTTAACGCCGGGCTTCGTAACCGACACTTTGGGGTTTTTGCTGTTTATACCGCAAATACGGGCGCGGGTTTTCTCTTTTCTGGCAAAACGGGTGAAATTTGTAGCACCACATCAAGGAGGCGCGCGTTCCGATGGCAGCGGCACAATCGATCTTAGTGCAAATGATTATGCGCATGAAGACGATGCAAGGTCTCGCCAACCACATACACGCAGCCCAAATACACGCAGCCCAAATACGCGCAGCCCTTGGAACAAAAACAACTGAGTTGTTTTTTGGATGCGCCTTTATTGGGTTGGCCTGCGCATAGAAGAAGGCGGGCGACCATAGAGACTTAAGAACGACGTGTTAAACCGCCTCAAGCTGCCAAAGCCGGCCTTAAGCGCAATCTCAGTAATGGGCAGTGTCGTTTCATCCAACATTCGTTTTGCCCGGCCTATTCTAAGTGTCTGCGCGGTTTGCAACGGTGATGCACCAATATGATCGGCAAAAAGCCGCGATAAATGCCGGGCACCAATTCCCAGCCTTGTCCCAAGCTCTTCGACAGTGCCGGTATCCAAGGCACCGCTTTCAATAAGCTTCAATGCCCGCTCGACCGTGCTGCGTGTTCCATTCCAAGCAGGAGAGAAGGGTGCCGTTTCCGGGCGGCAGCGTAAACAGGGCCGATAGCCAGCACGTTCTGATGCGGCGGCTGTCGGGTAGTAGCTGACGTTTTTTGTCAGGGGTTGTTTTACCGGGCAAACCGGGCGGCAATAGATTTTGGTTGTGCGCACAGCCGTAAAAAAGCGTCCGTCAAAAGCCGGATCGCGGCGTAAGCGTGCTTCATTGCAGGTTTCAAAATCCAACATGACCAGAACTTAGTTTCGTTGAAACGACCCTGCAAGGTTGTTTTGATCATCACGTCCGAAAATGGCCAGTTTTGTTTAGGCTAAACCTCTAGGGTCAGGACCTGTGCTGTGTTCACTTATCGAGGAGTTTTGCGATGCAAATGAGCTTCCAAAATTGGGCGTTGCTATTTTTTCTTTCACTTTTGTGGGGCGGGTCGTTCTTTTTTGCCACAATTGCAGTTCGCGAGTTGC
>JANOPZ010000077.1:0-68646 GCA_031422195.1 Limoniibacter sp.
ATGGTATTCCGGGCAAGCAAATGGCGATTGATGCCGATCTTTCTTCTGGCTTGATCACAACCGAAATTGCGCAAAAGCGCCGCCGCGAACTTGAGGAAGAAAGCGCGTTCTTTGGTGCCATGGATGGCGCTTCAAAATTCGTGCGCGGTGATGCTGTGGCAGGCCTTATCATTACCTTCATCAATATTTTTGGCGGCATTATTATTGGCGTGCTGCGCTATGATATGCCGGTTGGTGAAGCAGCCGACGTGTTTACCAAGCTTTCTGTCGGTGATGGCCTCGTCAGCCAGATACCGGCGTTGATTACATCGCTTGCAGCGGGTCTTCTGGTTTCCAAGGGGCAAACCGGCGGGGCGGCACATGAGACGTTCTTTGCCCAGCTTTCAAGTTCACCGCGCGCGTTGCATATGACCGGTGCGCTGCTTTTAGTGATGGCAGTGATGCCGGGCATGCCGTTTTTTCCGTTTGCGACTTTGGCCGCCGCGTTTTTTGCTGCAGCTACAATCATTCCAAAAAGAAAGGCAATTGCACAGAACCTTGCGGCCGAATTGGTTCGGGTAAAAACTACAACCGAGCAAATAAAATCCCGCGATTCGATTAAAACGTCACTGGATATGCCAAAAATTGAGCTGGCACTTGGCCGACAATTGTCGGCGCGTTTGCTTTCTGATCATGGCGAATTAGCCAACCGCGTTGGTAAAATGCGCAAGCGTTTTGCGCGCCAATTTGGATTTATTGTGCCTGAAATCACGCTAAGTGATGATTTGGATTTACCTCCAAAAGACTATGAATTGCGCGTCCACGGTTCTGCAGTGGCCCGGGCGAGCCTGCCGCTCGGCGAATTAACAATTATTCTGGGCGAACGCGCTGCGCCCGACATGCCTTATGAGCCTTACACAGAACCCGCATTCGGCTTGAAAGCAGCGGTGATCCCGCTGGCCTATAGTTCGCAGGCCAAACAAGCAGGATATGAGCCGGTTGAAGATGTTTCGGTGTTGCTCACCCATGTCAGCGAAACTTTGGCGCGAAACCTGGCGCAGCTATTGTCTTATGGCGATGTGCGCGCATTGTTGGACCGGCTAGCGCCTGAATACCACCGGCTGCTTGATGAAATTTCGCCGCAGCATCTCAGTTTATCGGGCTTGCAGGCGATCTTGAAATTGCTGCTCGCTGAGCAGGTTTCAGTGCGCAATTTGGCATTAATCTTAGAAGCAATCGCGGAAGTTGCACCCCATGTGAAACGCCCGGAACCGATTGTTGAGCACGTCCGTATGCGCATTTGCCAGCAGATCTGTGCTGATATTGCCGATAGAAACGGCCTCAAGGTTCTACGTCTTGGCACCAAATGGGAGCAAGCCTTTCAGCAAGCCCTGCGGCGTGATCCGCGCGGGGAGGCAACGGGCTTTGACTTTGAACCCAAAGATATTGAGATTTTCGGCAAAGAAGCAACTGCCTGTATTATTGCCTTACAAAACGAAGGACACCGGTTTGCGCTTGTTACCGCGCCTGATGTGCGGATTTACGTGCGTATGGTCATTGAGCGCGTTTTCCCGGCTTTGCCCGTACTGTCGCATGTGGAAATTGCTCGCGGTGCCAAGATCGAGGTTATTGGCTCTATATCGTGATTGCGCTGTTTGGGCCGATGCTTGATGGGTTTGTATTGGCGTTTTGCCGTGTGTCTGGCTTTATGCTATTGCTGCCGGGCTTTGCCAGTTTGCGTGTACCGATGCGGGTCAGGCTGTTTATCGCCGCTGGTATTACAGTGGCCATAGCGCCAAATATTCAATTGCAATTTGATGGTGAAACGACGCCGGTCATTATCGCCAGCGAAGTCACCACAGGCGTTGTACTTGGAATTTTAGTGCGGGTCTATTTTCTGGCGCTCAATTTTGCAGCTGTCAGCATCGCGTCATTTATAGGGCTGGCAGCGATGCCGGGTGTGCCGGTTGACACAGATGAAGCTCAAGCAGCTTTGCCAAGCTTGATCACGCTTACGGCCACAGCAATCGTGTTTTTCTCAGGTTTACATGTGCCATTGATTATGGCGCTCGCCCACAGTTACGCTATTTTGAAACCTGGAGTATGGCTCGAACCCGCGCTCATGCTCGATACCTATCGGGACACACTGCAAGAGGCGTTTCTGTTGGCCTTGCAACTGTCCATGCCGTTCTTGGCCTATGGATTATTGATCAATCTAGGGATTGGGCTTGCCAATAAGATGAGCCCGCAGGTGCCCGTTTATTTTATTTCCATGCCTTATGTCATTATTGGTGGCCTAATTTTGTTTTATGGGCTGGGGCCAGATTTGGTGGCAGTTTTTATTGAGCAATTTGCCGCCAAGCTGCGCCAAGGTTGGTTTTAATAGATTTCAGTTCTACGCAAGCTGATGGAACTATTCTCGTCCGATGATCGAAGCCATCCATCACAACACATATGTCAACTTGCTTCAGCCAAATGCTGCTGAACTCAAAGCTGGAAAGGAGTTTGAAGCCGTTATGTTGACTGGTTTTGTTGAACAAATACTGCCCAAGGATATAGGAGGCACTGAAACCCCGCAGTTAAGTGCAGATATATGGCGTTCATTTATGGCGCGGGCGATCGCAGACCAAATGGCCAGCCAGAATGTAACTGGTGTTGCCACGTTAACTGCGCATCAATTGATGCTGGTCCGTCAAAACAGCGCCGCAAATGCGTAGCTTTGCCGAAACATTTGAGCGACTTAAAGTCTTGCTGATTGCTGAAAGTGAGGCATTGCGCCAAGGTACGGAGACCAATCTTGCTGCTAATGCCGATAGTAAAGCACGAATTTTGCTTGAGCTGGCGCGATGGCACAACAACGGAGATGAAACTGCATTAAGCCGCGAAGATGCTGCAAACCTTGTAGCTTTGCTGAGCGACAACGCCGGGCTTTTAGAACGTCATATGGCTGCAGCCAACCGAATTGCGGCTTCATTGGCGCAACATTTGCGCGATGCAGATAGCGATGGGACTTATGGTTCTAGCCAAACTTACCGGGGTTTTAGGTCATGATTGGCAAAATTGCCGTTGCTGGATTGCTCGCAATCGGGGCTGCATTAGGGTCAGGCTACTATGCTATTTCTGCCAGCGGCTCGCAAACGGATGATAAACCGGCTGAAAATTTCATTGGCGTAGACTATGTTAAAATACCGGTTTTCGCTGTGCCAGTCATTCAAAACGGGATGATGGAAGGTTATGTTTTAACCGAATGGGTCTTTACAATTGACGCCAAAACCAAAGCAGCCCTGACTGTGCCACCAGAAGTGTTTATCCGGGAAGATGCCTTTCGCTCGATCTATGGTGAAGTCGTGGTTGATTTTGACAATCTAGACCGGGTTGATTTGGTTGCGGTCGCTGAGACAATTCGCACCAACGTGAACAAGCGACTGGGTTTAGACGCTATCACTTCAGCATTGGTTCAGAAGTTTGACTTTGTGAGATCAGATACCATTCGTGACAATGGCGCGCGCGGTTTCGATAACGCGGCTACACCGTCGTCAAATTGATGAGGCCTAATCTGACGGCCTTGGTTACTGCGTGGGTTCGGTTTACTGCAACGAGCTTGGTTGCCGCGCTTGTGAGGTATTGATTAACAGTGTGTGGCGATAATCCAAGAATAATCCCGGTTTCAATACTGGTTTTACCTGCTGCAACCCATTGCAAACAGTCTGTTTCACGGTTTGAAAGAGATGCACGGGCTGTATTTTTTAAGCGCTCCGTTGTCAAAATTGTATCTATCAGCGGCAAAGCCAGCTGCGAAAACTCGGCGGTGTTAATGTTTGGCTGGTGGCTGTCGCACAATGTTAAAGCGGCATGATTGCCGAAAGCATTATGAAACGGAATTGAGATCCCATAACGGATATCCAGCCTGTTGAGCGGGTCAGTTTTGAGCCTCATTTTACAGCCGTCATGCTGCCAAAATATCGCGCCGTTGTGGGTCAATAATGTTGAGAGAGCGGGCGCGTTTATTAAATCGCCCAAGGTCCATCCGCTAAAATTCATATCACGCAACGTTGAAACGTAGGTTGTGTCTTTAAGCATGGCGTTTGGCGGACCAAGCCGGTGGATTAAAGCGTGATGCAATTGAAATTGTGCTGCAAAATTCCGCAATTGCTTTGAAAATGAAGCAACTTTGCTGGGTATACCGCAAAAAAGGGGTTCAGCGTGGATTTCAAACGATAAACTGGGTGCAAGTTGATTCATGCCAGTATTGTGCTGATGCGTTTAATATTTGCAACCGGTAATTGTATTATCGTTGGAGATTAATGATCTTGCCTTCGGTTTGTGCATAGATGATGCCGCCTACGACCAAAACCAAAGCCACAGCATGATGCCAGCGCAACGGTTCCCCTAAAATGACAATTGCCAAAAAAGTCCCAAATATTGGTACCAGGTTAATGTAAAGGCCTGACAGGTTTGCCCCTAATTTTTCGACTGCAAGAAGGAAGAAAATTTGCGATATGATGGACGGCAACAAAGCCGCATAAAGCACAATGAGAAACCCGCGGGCGCTAAGCGGATATATTGCGCTGCCCTGACTGATTTCCCACAATGCAAAAGGAACAGACGTAACAAAAGCAGCCGTTACCATGACGGTGAAGAAACTTTTCCAATGCATAACCGGCCGGGATTTCAAACCGATCGAATAGCCAGCATAAATTATGATGGCAACCAACATGAGGAAATCGCCAAAGTTTAAGCCAGCATCTAAGATGTCAAAGACGTTTCCACCGGTCACAGTCAGCACCACACCGATAATGCTGACGGCAAAGCCTAGCATCTGGCGCGGTGTTGTTTTAATGCGGAAAACCAGCAAATTGCCGATAAAAATAAACAGCGGAATGGCGGCCTGCTCAATTGAGATGTTGATGCCGCTGGTGTGCGCGGCAGCGGAATAAAACAGCACGTTGAACAAGGTAAACCCGGCCATGCCCATCAACAGCAGATAAGTGAGTTTTGTTTTGATTGCCGGCCAATCTTGCCGGACTTCGCGCAACGAAATCGCCCACATAAACACAACTGCAATTGACCAACGCCCGAGCGTTAAAATCATTGGCGAAACATAGCCGACGGCTAGCTTACCGGCCACGGCGTTGCCAGCCCAAGCCAGCATTGTGATAATCAGTAAAATGTGTGGGCGGCTGGTTAGCGCACCCCAAAGTTTTTCCATCAGGATGTGCTTTTTATATGTTCATCGAGCGAGAATGGCTCCAAGGCATCAAACGCATTGCGAAGTGCTTTGCTCCAACCCGATGAAATGGAGCGATAGTAAGCGTCACGTTCGTCAACCCGGAATTCATGTGTTACGGCGTGATCATCTTCCAAGCAGATTTGAACATCAATCGGCAAGCCAACCGAAAGATTCGATTTAATAGTGGAATCAAAAGATACCAGCAAAAGTTTTATGGCTTCTTCCATGCTCATTTCCGGCCGGTAAGCGCGGACGATAATAGGCTTGCCATATTTCGTTTCGCCAATTTGAAAAAATGGTGTGTCGGCGGCAGCCTCAATAAAATTGCCTTCAGGATAGATCATAAAAAGCCGCGATGGGCTATTGCCGATACGGCCGCCGAGAATGAAAGTTGAGTTGAACGCCGTTTCAGCTTTCTGCCCAGGCGCGCCAGCATGGCTTTGGATCACTTCGCGCAAGGTTTTGCCAACCATACGTGCGATTTGAAACATGGATGGCGCTTCCAGAATTGATGGCGCGCGGTCTGCCGCCGCTTTGGTCCGCTCATCCAATATGCTGATAGCGGCTTGCGTGGTGGCTAAATTTCCCGCGGACAAAAGCGTGATAACGCGCTCGCCCGGAATTGACCAAGTGTTCATTTTTTTGAAGACTGAAATGCTGTCCACGCCCGCATTTGTGCGCGTGTCTGACATAAATAAAAGCCCCGCATTGAGCTTGAGGCCAACACAATAGGTCACGCTTGAGTCTCCTGAGATAGCCTGCCTGTTTATTGCTCAACTTGAACAGAAACAACCAGCTTTTCACCGTGATCACCAAAGACCAAACCTGAAACCGGCGCGGCACCGCGATAATCGAGGCCGGTTGCCACGCGCACATATCGCTCATCGGGAGATGTGCCGTTTGAAATATCAAAGCCGATCCATCCAATATCATCGACATAAGCTTCAGCCCAAGCGTGGCTGGCGGGTTGTCGCCCGTCTTCTCCGTCAATTCTGAGGTAACCGCTGACATAACGCGCAGGAACGCCGAGTTTGCGGGCAGCAGAAATAAAAATTTGGGCATGATCTTGGCAGACGCCAAACCCGCGGGCGAAAGCATCTTCAGCTGTGGCGCTAACATCGAGATCTTCTTTGGAGTAAGGCACAACTTTGAGAATTGCCGCTGAAAGTGCGTGAAGGCCGACGAGGCGATTGCTCACATCGATGCCCCGGGCAATTGCATTGACATTTTTTCCAGCCCGCGTCAGGGTAGTCTGTCGCAAAAACATCCATATCGGCACAAAGCCGCCATGCGGTCCTATAATTCCATGGTTTTCCGTGGTTTCAATTTCGCCATGGGCCACAATTCTAATTTCACGTGTGCCTGCTTCGGCGTTGACCAGATCCACTTGGTTATTGTGATGGTCATGATAGCTAAGTTCAATTTTGCCGCCGGTGACATCCGTTTGCCAGGAGATGACGCGTTGGCCTGCCCGAGACTTCGGCGTCACGCGCAACCTTTGCAAACCATAGGGGATTGGCGCATCAAAAGTGTAGTGTGTGGTGTGGCTGATTTTCAAAAGCATGGATTTATCGATTATTCATAGAACCGGTACTCCCGGTCAATGATTGCGCCAAGCTTGATATTGTCAACGATAAAACTTTGCAGAAAATCATGTAAGCCTTCATCGAAAATACTGGCGATTGTCCGCCCCCGAAGTGTGTTGAGCGTTTGCTTTGCAGCATCGTGGCACCCATTGCGGCTTTTATATTCGCCCGCCAAATGGTTGAGGTTATCGTCGATTTTAGCGTAACAAAACGCAAGTGATCGCGGCATGCGCGGCTCAAGAATGAGCATTTCAGCGATTTGTGACGGGCTGTAGCTGGCATCATAGATATAGCGGTAGGACGAGTGTGCTGAAACAGACCGCAATATGCTTTCCCATTGCACATTGTCGAGCGACGAGCCAACATGTTGAACGCTTGGAAGCAGCACATAATATTTTACGTCGAGAATACGCGCTGTATTGTCCGCGCGCTCAACGAATGTACCAAGGCGGGCAAAATTATACACTTCATTGCGCAACATTGTGCCGTGGAGAGCCCCACGAATGAGGCCAGATTTGCGGCGTATAAGCTCCAGAATATTAGGAAGTTCTGATTCTTTAATCGGTTTTGCCAACGCATGACGGAGCAATAACCAGCTTTCGTTGGTGGCTTCCCAAACTTCACGGGTGAGGGCGGTACGGACCATTCTGGCATTGGTCCGCGCTTGATCAATCATGTTGACAACGCTGGCCGGATTATCTTTGCCCCGCAGCAAAAAGTCGATGACTGTTGCCGCATTGAACGGATTTCCGGTTTTTTCAAAGGCAAACCGACCTGCTGCAGTATCAATGACCGAAGCCCATTCACTGGCTGCATCTTTGGAACGCGTCAGCGACATGCGAAGCCCGACCTCCAGCAAGCGTGCAGTATTTTCCGTCCGCTCAACAGCACGAAACATCCAATACATACCGTTTGCGGTGCGTCCGAGCATTCGCTTTTAGTCCTCCAAAACCCAAGTGTCTTTGGTGCCGCCGCCCTGACTTGAATTGACAACGAGCGACCCCTTTTTGAGTGCCACGCGCGTTAGCCCGCCCGGCACAATATCAATCGTATCAGAGACCAAAACGTAAGGTCGCAAATCAACGTGGCGAGGTGCCAAGCCGTTTGCCGTCATGATAGGCACAGTGGAAAGCGCCAAAGTCGGTTGCGCAATATAGTTGGAAGGTCGCGCTATGAGTTTTTCGCGGAAAGCGGCAATTTCTTTTTTTGAAGCCGCAGGCCCCACCAGCATGCCATAGCCGCCCGAACCATGAACTTCTTTCACAACCAATTCTGATAAATGTTCAAGGACATAACTTAGCGATGATTTATCACCGCAGCGCCACGTTTGCACGTTTTTGAGGATCGGTTGTTCGCCGGTATAAAACTCAACAATATCGGGCATATAAGAGTAAATTGCTTTGTCGTCGGCAATGCCGGTGCCGGGGGCATTTGCAATTGTGATGCCACCCGCACGGTAGACATCAAAAACACCCGGCACGCCCAGCAGTGAATCCGGTTTGAAAGTCAGCGGGTCAAGATATTCATCATCGATACGGCGATAAAGCACATCAATGGTTTTGTAACCGCGCGTCGTGCGCATTTTTACGCGGCCATCAACAATGCGCAGATCAGAGCCTTCAACCAATTCAACGCCCATTTGATCGGCGAGAAATGAATGCTCAAAATACGCTGAATTGTGAATACCGGGGGTGAGAACGGCAATTGTCGGCGTGCCGTCGCAGGCCGTCGGCGCAAGTTTGGATAGCGTATGGCGAAGGCGTGTCGGGTAATCTGAAACAGATCGCACACGGTTTTGTGAGAATAGTTCCGGAAACATATGCATCATGGTTTCACGGTTTTCGAGCATATAAGATACACCTGATGGTGTGCGGGCGTTGTCTTCGAGCACAAAAAAATCATTCTCGCCGGTGCGCACAATATCAACACCTACAATATGGGTATAAACATTGCCGGGCGGTGTCATGCCAATCATTTGCGGAACAAAGGCAGCGTTTTCTGCGATGATCTGAACGGGTATGCGCCCGGCACGCACGATTTCCTGTTTGTGATAAATATCAAATAAAAACGCGTTGATCGCCCGCACCCGCTGTTCAATACCGCGGGTGAGTTTCGTCCATTCCGGAGCTGAAATAATGCGTGGCACAATATCAAAGGGGATAATGCGTTCTGCAGCTTCGGTATCGCCATAGACTGCAAATGTAATGCCGGTGCGGCGAAACACTGTTTCACATTCTGCCGCTTTTGCTGCAAGGCGCTTTGGCTCTTCACCTTGCAGCCAGCTATTGTATTTTTGATAGGGCGCACGGACGCCGGAACTTGCGTCATTAATCGACGTTGTCATTTCGTCAAAAGGCAATGTGCTGGCTGTCATGTTCCCCCGAACATTTAATGCAAATCTGTGTTCAATTCCACCTTGTCAGGCAAAGACCATGCCAAACTCTATTAGGCAAGCAGCCAATCGGCTAGTTTTGCCTTTTGAACATCACGCAAAAGCTGAATGAAGCCTTTGGCTTGGTGATTGGCCGCCAAGATGCCTTTTTCAACAGTTGCTTTAATAGATTGGCCAACAACACCGTTTGGGTTGAGGTCGCCTGCCATCCACGCGAAAGTCTGCGTGCCGGTATGGCGAAGCAGGCTGAACTCAGCCTCTGCGTCTTGTATTTTAGATTTGAAATCTTGCGCCAATGCCATGTTTACCAAATCAGGTGCAAAATGCAGCATCAGTGATGTTTCATAATCATCGCCATGAATGCCATATTTGGAATTGTCATCCGAGAATATACCTTGCGGCATTCCAAAGCGGCTCCATGAGGTTTTGGCAACCAGCATTGCATGTTTAACGCGCAGTTCGCGCGCAACGATGCCCATTATTTCCTCATTTCCGCCGTGCGAATTCACGAAAATCACTTTGCGAATTTTGGTACGTGCAATGGAGTCGCCAATGTCCACCCAATTATTGATAAGGTTCGTTGCGCCAATTGTCAGCGTTCCTGGCGCGCGGATGTGTTCGTTGGATTTGCCGATGGATTGGATCGGCAAAATTCTCACATCCATATCGTCTGGAATTAAAGGAATGACCGTTTTCAGCATGCCCTTCATGATTGAGGTGTCGGTTGAAACCGGCAAATGCGGGCCGTGCTGCTCGGTTGCGGCAACCGGAATGATCGCCAGCACACGTTCTGCATCAAGGTTTTCAAATTCCTTGGTTGTAAAATCACCCCACCATATTTTGCGTTTTGTCATTTTGGTTCTTTCTGAGAGGCAGCGGCAACAACTTCGATTTCAACTTTGAAAATTTCCCGCGCAAAGCCGCCGACGATCATCAAGGTCGATGCAGGGGATTCAACAGGAAACAAGGCGTTTCTCACCGCCATATAGTCCGGCAAGTATGCCCGGTCAGTGACATAGGCATTGATCCGAATGATGTTTTCAAGGCCCATTCCAGCACTTTCAAGCACTGCTTTGATATTGGCAAAACAGATTTCTGTTTGAGCGCGAGCATCTTGAGGAATGCTCGCATCGGGCGCAATTCCCAATTGACCCGAACAAAATAAAAGTCTGGAACCAGCGGGCACTTCCATTCCAAGGGCATAGTTTGAAAATGGCGGATGGATGGAGGCGGGCGTGTGGCGTTTCATCATAGTCTGGTCAGCTCCGAAAAATGCCTCAACAGCATTCAACTATACAATTTGAAAAACAAGCACTTGCCCCGTTGCAACCTGCCACTATTTTGGGCATCAATAGTTTAGGTTTGTCAAAAAACTGTCACCCTAGCTGCCCAGAGCGCGCAGTTTAGCAGCCATTTTGTTTGGCATGAGCCTTGCCTATACCTCTATCAAAAGCGGACGCTAAGTTCCGCTGCAACAGGAGCGTTATCTATGAAAAGAATTTCCACACTTTTGACGACCACTGCGTTGGCAGTCAGCTTTGCCAGTGCAGCTTTGGCGCAAGATGTAAAAGCTGTGTCATTTGGCACAAACTGGCTCGCGCAGGCCGAGCATGGCGGTTACTATCAATCAGTGGCTGACGGCACCTATAAGGCCTGCGGTCTTGATGTTTCAATTGTGATGGGCGGACCACAGGTTGATGGCCGCGCATTGTTGCTGTCCGGCAAAATCCAATTCTTCATGGGTGCTAATCTTCTCGACACTTTCAATGCCGTTGAACAGGAAATTCCTGTGAAAATCGTTGCCGGTGACTTCCAGAAAGATCCGCAAATTATGATGTCGCACCCAGGTCAGGGCCTCGACACGTGGGAGCAGATCAAGGGCGCAGAAAAAATCATTGTTTCTGATGGCGCAATTCAGTCGTTCTTCCGCTGGATGATGTCTGAAGGTTTTGACGGCAACAAACGTGACAACTACACATTTGATCCAGCGCCGTTCTTGGCTAACGTTAAATCTATTCAACAAGGTTATTTGACCTCGGAGCCATATGCTGTTGAAAAAGCACTCGGCAAAGCGCCAAACGTGTTCTTAATGGCCGATAATGGCTTCACCACCTATTCAACCACCATCGAAACAATGGCTGACACAATCACCAATGATCCAGCTGCTGTTAAATGCTTTGTTGAAGGTTCAGCTTCCGGTTGGATGAACTACCTCAATAGTGATCCATCAGCTGCAAACGCTTTGATTAAAAAAGACAATCCATCCATGGATGACGGCCAGCTTGCTTACTCAATTGCCAAACTGAAAGAGTATGGCGTTGTGCAATCGGGCGATGCTGACACGCTGGGCATTGGCAGCATGACCGAAGAAAGCATTGCAGCGTTTTATGCCAAAATGGTGAAAGCTGGCGTTGTGAAAGACGGCCTGGACATTAAAAAAGGCTATGATCTCCAGTTTGGTGGCCATGGCATCGGTAAAAAAATGTAATTGAAACGGCGGAAGCGGCTGTGAACATTCAAAATATGGCCGCTTCGGCCACCAAAATACGTGCTGCTAACGAGCGGGTATCTCGTCAGCCATTGGTATCACTGCGCAATATCAACAAGACTTTTGCCAATGGCACGGTTGCGCTTGACGATGTGTCCTTTGAGGTTCGGCGGGGCGATTTTTTGAGCCTTGTCGGCCCCTCTGGTTGCGGTAAATCCACTGCGTTGCGGTTAATTTCGAAACTCACATCTCCAACAAGCGGAAAAATTGACTGGCATGACGGCGTGCCTGCTGCCGGTGATATTGGTTTTGTGTTTCAAGAGGCCACTTTGATGCCTTGGGCGACTGTTTGGGAAAACACTTATTTGCCGCTGAAGCTCAAAGGCGTTTCTAAGGCCAACGCAGAGCCGCAAATTGAAGAAGCGCTGACACGCGTTAATTTGTTGAAGTTTGCCAAAAGCTATCCGCGTGAACTCTCCGGCGGGATGAAAATGCGCGTCTCGATTGCGCGCTCGTTGGTGATGCGGCCAAAGATTTTGTTGATGGATGAACCGTTTGCAGCGCTCGACGAAATCACGCGCTTCCGGTTGAATAATGATTTGCTCGAACTGTGGCAGACCTATGATTGGACTGTTATCTTTGTAACGCACTCTGTGTTTGAAAGCGTTTTCCTTTCGAACCGCATTGTGGTCATGTCGGCAAACCCGGGCCGCGTTTTTCAGGAAATTGATGTGACAGTCGGTTATCCGCGCGACGAATTGTTTCGCACATCACCGCACTATTCTGCCAATTGCCGCGTTGCGTCTGATGCACTGGAAGCGGCTATGAAAATTGGCCCGCAATCATTTGGAGCCCATCTATGAGCGCCATTGTTGCATCTCGTAACGTGATCGATGTTGAAGAACAGGCCCGTGTTCGTGCTAACGCCCGCGAAAAACTAGGCCGCTGGCTGATCCCTTTGGTTGTGGTGATTTTAACAGGCGTTATGTGGGACAGGCTTTGTGTGTGGTATGAAATTCCGCATTACATCGTGCCGCGCCCGTATCGGGTTTGGAATGAGCTGGTCAAGGATTGGCCGTTTCTGCTCAGCGCTTTGCAGACGACGCTCTCTACCACATTCTTTGGCCTCGGCATTGCTATTGTTGGCGGTGTTTTGTTAGCCATCGTATTTAATCAAAGCAAATGGGCGGAAATGACGTTTTTCCCCTATGCCGTAATTTTGCAAGTGACGCCGATTGTTGCGATTTTTCCGATTATCAATGGTTACATTGATAGCCGTATGACCAAACTATTGCTGGCGACTTGGTTGGTGGCGTTTTTCCCGCTGCTGTCGAACACCACAATGGGTTTGCGCAGCGTTGATAGTAATTTGAGGGATTTGTTTAGGCTGAATGGTGCAAGCAAATGGCAAACGCTTGTTCATTTACAATTGCCTGCTGCATTGCCGTATTTTCTGTCAGGACTTAAAATCGCCGGTGGTTTGGCGCTCATCGGGGCGATTGTTGCTGAATTTGTGGCCGGTGCAACCGGCAATTCGTTTGGCCTTGCTTCGGTGATAGTCGAGGCCAGCTACCGCCTGAATCGCCCGCGTTCTTTTGCGGCGCTTGGGTTGATTGCGGTGGCCGGTGTGGCTATTTTCGCGGCCACATCAATTTTCGCATGGCTCATGCTGCGCAAATGGCATGAAAGCGCAATCAAGCGCGATGTTTAGATATTGGTCTAAATCCTGAGGCATTTCTGAATGGTATTTGAGGGGTTTCCCGCTGGCACAGCTTTCGCGCTGAACCGTGTGCGTTTGCATCAATCATCGCTGGAAAACAGTGGACTGACGTTTGATGGCGACGGCTGGGCTTTGGCGGATGTTTCTGTTGATTCCGGTAAAGTGAGCGCGATAGTGGCAGCCGGTGCGCCAATTGATAATGATATGGGCGGACGCATTGTTTTGCCGGCCTTCGTTGATTGCCATACGCATTTGGACAAAGGCCATATTTGGCCGCGCAGCCCGAACCCCGATGGTTCATTTATGGGCGCGCTCAATCAAGTGGGTGCCGACCGCGCCGCAAATTGGTCAGCCGAAGACCTGGCACCGCGCATGGATTTTGCACTGCGCTGTGCTTACGCCTATGGCACCAAAGCCATCCGCACCCATCTGGATTGCGTCGCGCCGCAGGAAGATATTTCCTGGCCGGTTTTCACCGCAATGCGTGAAAAATGGAAAGGCAGGATTGAACTTCAAGCTGCCTGTTTGACCGGCATTGAACAAATCCGCGATGAGGTTTGGTTTGCTTCGCTCGTGAAAAAAGTGGCTGCCGCGGACGGTGTGCTGGGCACGGTGACTTATATGGTTCCTGACCTTGAGAAGCTGCTCGACAATATGTTTCGCGCGGCAATGGATCAGGGCCTCAACTTGGATTTTCATGCTGATGAAACTGATGAGTTGGATGCGGTTTCACTGCGTAAAATTGCTGAAGCAGCCGAGCGTCACAATTATCAAGGGCGCATTTTGATTGGCCATTGCTGCGCTTTATCGCGCCAATTAGATGATGAAGTGAAGCGCACTCTGGATGCCGTTGCCAAATGCAATATTTCAATTGTGTCACTGCCCATGTGCAACATGTATTTGCAAGATCGCCGCGCTGACAACACAACGCCGCGCTGGCGCGGGGTAACACTGCTGCATGAAATGAAAGCCCGTGGGATCAATGTAGCAGTGGCGTCTGACAATACGCGCGACCCGTTTTACGCCTATGGTGACCTCGACATGATGGAAACCTACCGCATGGCAACGCGAACGATACACTTTGACCACCCGGTGGCGGATTGGCCCAAAACTATTGGCGCAAACCCTGCAAAAGCCATGGGCATTAATGCTGGCACACTTAAAATTGGCGGCCCCGCTGACTTTGTTTTGTGCAAAGGCCGGTCTTGGACGGAGCTTTTGTCGCGGCCCGAAGCCTCGCGTATTGTTGTGCGGGATGGCAAAGCCATTTCCACGACACTCCCTGATTATTCCGAACTCGATCAATTGATGGTGCACTAAATGAATTTGGCTGGTTTACGCGCAGAACTTTCCGGCATTGCAGTCGAAGACAATCCGCAAATCGTGCAACAAAAAAGCCGTGATTTTTATTGGTATTCGCCAGTCTTAAAGTCACGTCTTGATCATATTACCGGTGATTTGGTTATTTCTCCAAAGACGGAAGCGGAGCTGATTCAGGTGCTGCGCGCGTGCTATAAACATGATGTTCCGGTTACACCGCGCGGCACTGGAACCGGCAATTACGGGCAAGCGATGCCGCTGTCGGGCGGCGTCGTGCTGAGCCTCGTTGATATGAATGAGATCAGCCAAATTTTGCCGGGCCGGATTGTTTGTGGGCCGGGCTGTATTATTTCTGACATCGATAAAGCCACCCGCGCGCATTCCAATCAGGAAATGCGGATGCACCCGTCAACTTACCACACGGCCACCGTTGGCGGTTTTATTGCCGGTGGATCAGGCGGTATTGGCTCAACGCGTTGGGGTGGGCTTCGCGATTGGGGCAATGTTACGCGTTTGCGTGTTGTAACGATGGAAGCTGAACCGCGTGTCTTGGAACTCACCGGTGAGGATTTGCACAAAGCCATCCATGCCTATGGCACGAATGGGATCATCACCGAAATTGAAATGCCTCTGACAGCTGCTTACGAGTGGGTTGATGCAATAGTAGCGTTTGACAGCCTGCGCGAAGCAGCGGTTTACGCTAATGCGCTTGGCCGGTCCGACGGTATTTTGGTCAAGTTGAATTGCGTTGTGGCGGCCCCTGCGCCTTATGATTATTTCAAGCGTCACCAGAAATTTGTCACGGACAAAGACCATATCGTTGTGGTTATGGTTGCCGCGCAAAGTCATGACGCGTTTTTGACATTTACCCGGCGCAGCGGGGGCCGCGTTGTTTTTGATGCTGCAACAGCCAGCGACGAGGACAAAAAAGGCATACCGCCGGCGTTTGAATTGTCGTGGAACCATACGACATTACGGGCGCTGCGCGTTGACCCCGCAATTACCTATCTGCAGGTGCTCTACCCGTTTCCAACCCAAATCGAAACACTTTGTAAAATGGCAGAAATGTTCCCGGATGAGCTCATCACACATTTGGAATTTGTACGGTTTGATGGCGATATCACGTGCTTTGGTTTGCCGCTGATTAAGTTCACAACCGAAGAACGGCTTGATGAAATTATCGACCTTCACAATAAGCACGGTGCGCCGATTTTCAACCCGCACCGTTATACGCTTGAAGAAGGCGGCATGAAACAAACGGATGAAATTCAGCTGGCATTCAAAAAAGAAGCTGACCCCAAAGGGCTTTTGAACCCCGGCAAGATGATAGCTTGGGATGACCCAACCTATGATTATTCAGGTGGGGTTTGGTTGTTCAATGGTTTGCAAAAGGCTTCATAGCCAAAAGGTTTGATCATGCGTGTGCTTGTTCTCCATGCCCATCCGGTGGCCGAAAGCTATAATGGCGCTTTGTTCCGCCACATTTGTGAAAACCTGACCAAGGCCGGGCATCAGGTCGATGCTTGCGATCTTTATGCTGAAGGCTTTGACCCTGTACTGACGCAGCAAGAACGATTGGATTACCACGATCTAGTCAAAAACATTATGCCAGTTGCAGGCCATGTAGACCGCGTGATGAAAGCGGATGCTTTGGTGCTTTGTTATCCAGTTTGGAATTTCGGGATGCCTGCCATCATGAAAGGCTATCTGGACCGCGTGTTTTTACCCGGCATTTCATTCAAATTGGAAGCGGGTAAAGTGAAGCCAAATTTGCAACACATCAAAAAAGTGGCCGTTGTGACCAGTTATGGCGCAACGCCGCTCCGGGCATTTCTTGCGGGCAACCCGCCAAAACGTTTTGCGATGCGCACTTTGCGCTATTTATGCAAGCCCGGGGCAAGTTTTTCATATCAGGCACTTTACGACATGAACCGCGTCAGCCTAGAGAAGCGCAACCAATTCCTATCCCGGGTTGGAGATTTGATGGCTCGATTTTAATCAATTCGGGTGCGTCACCAAGTATGGTATTTCTGGCATGAAAGTCTTGGTTGTTTATTGCCATCCGGTTCCTGAAAGCTTTTGCGCTTCGGTTAAATCCACCACTGTTGAAGCATTGCGAAAAGCAGGTCACGAGGTTGATTTGCTTGATCTTTACGAGGAAGATTTCAATCCGGTGATGCCGGTGGAAGAGCGCCGTATTTACAACTCCATGACCAGTGGCGAGCAATGCGCTTACCCCGAACATGTTGCGCGATTAATGTCCGCTGAGGGCATTATATTTGTTTATCCGACATGGTGGTACGGCATGCCAGCGATGCTCAAAGGCTGGCTTGATCGCGTGTGGATACCGGGCGTAGCTTTTAACATCTCGGCCGAAGGCGGGGTTATTACTTCAAATCTCCGCCACATTAAACGCCTGGGCGTGATAACGATGTGCGGCGCGCCGATGTGGTGGAGCTATGTTGTCGGCCACCCTGGTAAGCGCACCATCTTGCGTGGCGTGCGCCAGTTGATCAACCTCAAAGCCAAGTCGTTCTTTCTGGCGCATTATCTGATGGATGTTTCCACAGAACAAAGCCGCGCAGATTATTTGGGCAAAGTGCAGGCTAAAGTGGCAAAGTTTTAGACCCGGGTCAGTTCGCCAAATACCCACCCGGCGTCGGTGTTGTAACAATTACCGTTTCACCGGCCTTCACAAGCGTTTGGTCCACATGGCCAAGCAATTCAAGTGTGCCATCCAATCGCCTCACCTCGGTTTTACCCATTTCACCATCGCCGCCGCCGCCTAAACCTTTTGGCGGGCGTTTGCGGTGTGAGGCCAATATGGCGCAATCCATATCCTCTAGAAATGTCATGGCGCGCAGCGTGCCGTCACCGCCTGGATACTGGCCTTTGCCGCCTGAACTTGTCCGGATTGAAAACTCTTCAATGCGAATTGGGAAGCGCAGTTCGACAATTTCAGGGTCAGTTAGCCTTGTGTTTGTCATATGGGTATGGACGCCGTGTGCTCCTGCAAAGCCGCGACCGGAGTTCATCACGCCAGCTGGTGCGCCGGAGCAAATCGTCTCATAGTTTTGATATTTTGCATTGCCATAAGTGAGGTTGTTCATTGTGCCTTGCGCGTTGGATAACGCACCAAGAGCTTCCAGCAAACAATTGGTCACATGTTGGCTGGTTTCTACGTTACCTGCCACGACAGCTGCCGGGTAGGCGGGTTTCAGCATGCAACCTTCAGGTATGATGATGTTGATAGGTTTCAAACAACCGGCATTCATTGGGATTGGGCTTTCAACCATCAGTCTAAATACATAAAGCACAGCCGCGCGGGTTACGGGTTCTGGCGCGTTGAAATTATTGGCCATCACCGGCGATGTGCCGGTGAAATCAACCGTGGCTTCACGTGCTGCTTTATCAACAGTAATCTTGAGCCTGATCACTTGGCCAGTGTCAGTCTCATAATCGCAGGCGCAATCTTTCAGCGTATCAATGACACGGCGCACGCTTTCTTCGGCGTTGTCTTGCACATGGTTCATATAGGCTTGAACAACGGGCAACGAAAAATGCTCAACCATTTTGCGCAGCTCGTGAACACCCTTTTCATTGGCGGCAACCTGCGCACGCAAATCAGCGATGTTCTGCGCAGAGTTTCGCACCGGCCAAGGGTGGTTGGTCAGGACGTCTAGCAAGGCTTCTTCGCGGAATTCACCGTCTTCAACGAGGTGGAAATTATCGATGAGGATGCCTTCTTCATCCACAGTGGTGGCGCGCGGTGTCATCGATCCAGGCGCTTTTCCGCCGACATCAGCGTGATGCCCGCGTGAGGCAACGTAGAACAGGATTGCGCTGCCGTTATCGTTAAATACCGGCGTCACCGCCGTAATATCCGGCAAATGTGTGCCGCCATTATAGGGCGCGTTCAAACAAAACACGTCGCCCGGTTTCATGTTAGGGTTGAGCCGGATGATGGTTTCAACGGAGCGATCCATTGAACCTAAATGCACCGGCATATGTGGGGCGTTGGCTACCAATTGCCCGCCAGCATCAAACACGGCACAGGAAAAATCGAGCCGTTCTTTAACGTTGACCGAATGCGCGGTGTTTTGCAGCGTTACGCCCATTTGCTCGGCAATCGACATGAATAAATTGTTGAATACCTCAAGTAAAATCGGGTCAGCATCTGTGCCGAGCGCCTTGTGGCGGGCTTTGACTTCAACACGTTTGATCAGCACATGGTTGCGATTGGTAATTTCTGCGCGCCAGCCGGGTTCAATGACAATAGTTTGGTTGGGCTCAATCAACAGCGCCGGGCCGTTCATAATTGCGCCGGGGGTTATATTTTCACGGTGGTAAACAGCGGCGTCATGCCAGCTACTTTCGGTGAACATGGCACGGGTTTCTGCTGGTTTTGCGTTGTGCAGAACTGTTTGAAAATTTGGCTCAAGCGCACCGGGATCCCGGTTATCCATCGCTTCAACAGAAAGCGATTCGATGATGATTTCTTTGTTTTGATAAATGAAACCAAACTGGCTTTTATGCGCAGCTTCAAACTCAGCTATGGCTGCAGCAACATCGAAGCCAGAAAAATTGACCGGCAGCGTGGTATCAGTTCCAGCATAGCGGATTTGCAAAACCGGACGCCACATAATGTCTGCTTCAAGAATGCCTTGGCTTTGAAGCTCGACAAAAACGGCCTGCATCAAGCGGTTTGTTGTCGTGCGCAATTGCGGCAAAGTATCTTCGTTGAGCGGCTTCAAAATTGCTTGTTGGCGCGATGCAAATACCGCGGCAAGGCCAATGCCGTATGCCGATAAAAGCCCGGAATAGGGGTGGATTAAGACAGCAGTCATTCCCAATGAATCCGCCACTTTACATGCGTGCTGGCCGCCTGCGCCGCCAAAGCAATTCAAAACATATTCGGTAACATCATAGCCACGCTGCACCGAAATTTTCTTGATAGCGTTGGCCATGTTTTCAACCGCAATGGTAATGAACCCTTCGGCCACTTCTTCCGGTGTTTTGCCGTCAGCGATTTCTGCGCTCAATGCCGCAAATTTTTGATGCACAATTTCGCTATTTAGGGGTTCGTTTTGGGCAGGGCCAAAAATTGCCGGGAAATATTCAGGGCGGAGTTTGCCGACCATGACATTTGCATCGGTCACGGCCAGCGGCCCGCCACGGCGATAGCAAGCCGGGCCGGGATTTGCACCGGCAGAATGCGGACCTGCACGGAATCGCCCTTGATCAAAGGTGAGAATTGATCCGCCACCTGCAGCAACCGTATGGATGCGCATCATGGGTGCGCGGATGCGAACGCCAGCAACCTCAGTGTCAAATGCGCGCTCATAATCGCCATCTGAATGGGCAACGTCGGTTGACGTGCCGCCCATATCAAAGCCGATCACTTTTTCAAAACCTGCCGCGCGCGCGGTTTCCACCATACCGACCACGCCGCCTGCCGGGCCTGAAAGAATGGCGTCTTTGCCTTGGAACAGATTGGCGTCGGTGAGCCCGCCGGACGACATCATGAACTGTAAGCGGGGGCCTTTGTTGTTATCGGCAATTCCCAACTCACCGGCAACCTGATCAACATAACGCCGCAAAATTGGTGACAAATAAGCGTCAACAACCGTGGTGTCGCCGCGCCCGACCAGCTTGACCAAAGGCGAAACATGGGATGACACAGACACCTGCTTAAAGCCCAAACGATAAGCGGCATTGGCGGCGTTTTCTTCATGTTTGGCATAGTTCCACGAGTGCATAAACACGATAGCTACAGCATCAAAACCGTCTGCTTTTGCAACTGCAAGCCCGGCTTCGATCTCTTCAAGATCTGGCATGACCAGAGTATCGCCTTGTGCTGTGACACGTTCGTTAATTTCAATCACGCGGCTGTAAAGCTGTGCGGGCTTGATGATTTCCTTGGCAAAAATATCAGCGCGGGCTTGGTAAGCAATGCGCAAGGCATCGCGAAATCCCTTGGTGATCAGCAATAATGTGCGGTCGCCTTTGCGCTCCAACAACGCATTGGTGGCCACCGTTGTGCCCATACGGACATCGCCGATCAGATGTGACGGCAAAGCATCATTGGTTTTCAGGCCCAAAAAGTGCCGGATACCTGCCACTGCGGCATCGCGATATGCTTCCGGGTTTTCAGACAACAGTTTATAGGCCGCCAGCGTGCCATCCGGTTTTCTGGCGATAATATCGGTGAAGGTGCCGCCACGGTCGATGAAAAAATCCCATTTGCCGGTTTGCATATTTCACTCCACATCAATTGGCTTTGGCAGCAATTCTCGCGCGGCTACCAACCAAAACCACAAAGCTGACTGCGAGCGCAAAAACAAGGGTTTGCACAGTGATTTTCTCGTTGAGCAACCACGCTGACAGAGCTAATGTCACGAAAGTTTGTAAGAGTTGAACCTGCCCGACGCGCGCTATGCCGCCCATCGCAAGACCGGCGTTCCACGCAAAAAACCCGATGTATTGCGAGAACAGCCCCAGGAAAATCACATACAGCCATGGTGTGAACTCGTTTGGTGCTGTAGCGGGATTATAGGTGAGATAAGTTGCCACAAACGAAATTGGCGCAGTCATCACTAATGCCCAGGAAATTGTTTCCCAAGCGGGCATAACTTTGGCCAATCGCCCGAAAATCACATAGCCAAAACTGGCGGAAAGCGCAGCTGCCAGCAACCAAAGGTCACCAGTTTCAATATGCTTGGCGCTGTCTCGCAGCGAAAATGCAATCACCAAAGCCGCACCGATAACAGCGCATATCCAGAATAGTTTCGGAGGGCGTTCACCGGCTAAAATTGTTGCAAAAACCGCAGTCATCAGAGGCAGCACGCCCAGCACAACGCCGCCATGTGCGGAAGGAACAGTTTTGAGCGCGGTCGCCATGAGCAGCGGAAACCCAAAGACCGTTGCTAGCCCACCTGCCAAAATAGCCATCCAATGGGCTTTTGGAAATTTGCGGCCAAGTGCAAGCAACAGGCAAATTGCGGCAATTTGCGCCACGGCGCCTCGCGCAAACGTTATGAAAGCGGGGGTAAAATCTTGTAGTGCTAAGGCTGTAACGGGCAAAGTGGAGCCAAAAATAATAACGCCTATCAGGCCCAAGCCGTAGCCAAGGGCAGGGGAATTTTGATTGTTTTGTTGGGCCGACATTAAGAAAATACCAAAAACAAGTGACCAATCAGTCTTTAGCTGGTGCAATATCAAGTCGAGCAGGTTTTCTTGGCACTGCTACAACTTTTTCTGCGCCAAAATTAAACCGGAATATGATATCGCTCTCAAATGTCGATTTGGTCCCGCTTTACAGAATTGCTGTCGTCCACTGCATCAAACGCTTTTTCCAGCGTGGTTGAGGCTGTGCGAACAGCTTTTGAAGGCGACCCTGCCACACGACGGCGGGTAGCGTTTTCAATTGCGATGATTGCGCTTTCAGCCAAAATGGCCAAGGCCGATGGCGTGGTGACGTTGCCAGAAGTGGCTGCCTTTTATCAGATTTTTCAAGTGCCGGAAAACGACCGCTCAAATGTTTCACGGCTTTATAATTTGGCGCAGCAGGATGTTGCCGGTTATCAAGCCTATGCCAAGCAAATGGCTAATCTCTGTGGTGGTTCCGAAAAAGATTGCCCAGTGCTGGAAGACATTCTTGACGGCCTGTTTCACATCGCCAAAGCCGACGGTTTGGTGCATGAGCAGGAGTTTGGCTTTCTTGAAGATGTTGCTGGAATTTTTGGTATTACGCAAAGCCATTATGAATCGATCCTTGCCCGCCATGTCGAAATGTCTAAACGCAACCCTTATGCAGTGCTTGGTATCGACCGCTCAATGCCGTTTGCCGAAGCGCGCAAAGCTTGGCTAAAACTCGTTCGTGAAAACCACCCTGATTTAATGGCTGCACGAGGATTGCCTGACGAATTTATCGCGATTGCGACAGCGCGTCTTGCCGCCATCAATGCCGCTTATGATCAGATTGAGAGCGAGAAAAAAGCGGCATGAGCAAACTATTGGTGCCGGACCAGGCGGGGGCAAAGGTGCGGCCTTCGCCCAATTTTGGGGCGCGTCATAATGGCATCATACCGGATGCAATCATTTTGCATTATACCGGTATGGCGTCTGGAGCGCTTGCGGAAGACCGGCTTTGCAATGTGGAGGCGGAAGTCTCAGCGCATTATCTTGTGCATGAAGATGGGCGTATTGTGCAAATGGTGCCGGAAGCGGCGCGGGCTTGGCATGCCGGAGTCAGCTTTTGGGCTGGTGCAACCGACATGAACTCATGTTCAATTGGCATCGAAATTGCCAATGCAGGGCACCTTGATGCCGATCCGTCGCAACCTGCGCCAGCATTTGAGCCCCGCCAGCTTGCGGCTGTCATTGCACTTTGCCAAGGCATTGTAGAACGTTGGAACGTTAAGCCTGAGCGGGTATTGGCCCATTCAGATGTTTCGATTGGGCGCAAGATTGATCCCGGGGAAATGTTTCCATGGGGTGATATGCACCAAGCAAACCTTGGGCACTATGTGCTACCTTCACCCATTCGTGGCGGCCGGTTTTTTGCGCGCGGCGATAGCGGCCAGCCGGTTGAGGCATTGCAATCCATGCTGGCGGTTTATGGTTATAAAATCGGGATTAACGGTTATTATGACGAAGCAACGGAAAAAGCCGTCAATGCGTTTCAGCGGCATTTTCGGCCCGAACGCATTGATGGAGTTGCAGATGCATCGACGATAGAAACGTTGCACCGCTTGCTTAAAGGTTTGCCACGACACGAGGCCATCGCATGAGTTTTAAGCTTGCTACATTTAATGTTGAAAATCTGCTGACGCGATTTGATTTTTCGGGTTGGAAAAATGAAATTAGTAAAGACCGCTCTTTATCCTTGTTTGAGATCAAGGACCAAGCACAGTTTGAGCGGATGGAAACAGCACGGTTGGTTGCGACTGCCGATGATGTGCGCCAGCACTCGGCCTTAGCAATTGCAGAGACCGAGGCTGATATCTTATGTGTGCAGGAAGTTGAAGGCGAGGCGGCGCTGAAGGCGTTTGAGGCTGGCTATTTGTACCGTATGATTGGATTTGGTTACCCGTTTAAACATATGTCAAACGGCAATGACACGCGCGGCATTGATGTGGGAGCAATGTTCCGTTCGCAAACGGCTGATGGTGAAGCGATTGAGCTTGTTAAAATCCTCAGCCACGCCGCGCTAAGCTATGCAGATTTGGACTTGTTTACGGATGACTTGGCCAAGCGCGGCCTTAAGCCAGCAGACCGCATTTTCAAACGCGATTGCTTGGAGCTGCATTTGACGGTTGGCGGCAAACCGCTGGCCCTGTTTGTGGTGCATTTGAAATCCATGGGCGGCGGACGTGATGGTATGAACGGGCGCGACTTTACAATGCCTGTACGGATTGCCGAGGCTAAAGCCCTTCGCCATATTGTCGGCCAAGCATTTGGTGGCGAGGCCGCCGCAAAGCAGGCAAACTTTGCAATTTGCGGTGATTTCAATGATTATCAAACAAAAATTATTGTTGGCGGCGACAAGAAAAACGGCTTCACATTCACCCCTGAACCTGAACCGGTTTCAGCGCTCAACATGCTGCTTGCCGACGGTTTTGCGGTAAATGTTTTAGAGCGGTTGGAGCCGCTTGAGCGGTGGACAACCTATCATACGCGCGGGCCGGATGAACGGCATTTGTCCCAGTTGGATTATATTTTATTGTCATCTGCTTTGGCGGCAAAAAACTCTGATGCCAAGCCGGCGGTCATTCGCGGGGGACAACCATTCCGCGTGATTTGCCCGTCTGGCCAAATTGGGGAACGCTATCCGCGCATTGGCTGGGACAGGCCAAAGGCGAGCGACCATTGTCCCGTTGTGATGACGCTCACCCTTTGAGGAAAGCCCATGAAACGTAAATATGCCATTTATGACGTGTTCACGACGCAGCGTCTTGCGGGCAATCCGCTGGCTGTGGTTTTTGATGCCGGCGACCTAAATTCGCAACACATGCAAGCAATTGCCGGTGAATTCAATCTTTCCGAAACCGTTTTCATTTTGCCGCGCCAAAACCCGATGGCGGATTATAAATTGCGCATTTTTACGCCCGCATATGAGATGGATTTTGCAGGCCACCCGACGGTTGGGGCGGCGGTCGCTTTGGCTGATGGTCGCGATAAAGCCGGGTTGATTTTGGAGCTGAATGTTGGTCTGACACCTTGCGCTGTAGCGGTGCAAGATGGCGTGCCCTATGCTGAGTTTGTAGCTCCGGCTTTGCCGCTTGAAAGTGAGTTGGCTTTGCACCCAGACCGGGCCGCAAAAGTCATCAATGTTGAACCATTTGAAGTTGGCTTTAAGCGCTACGGCGTTTCGGCTTTCGGCGTCGCCAAACCCTATCTTTATGTGCCGGTGGATGGTTTGGAAGTGATTGCAAAATGCCGTCCGACACCGGATTTGATGCGCGGCGGGATTCCCTATTCCGGAATCTATGCATTCACCCGCCGGTCGATCACCAAAGAGGCGGCCTTTCATGCGCGGTTTTTTGCACCTGATATGGGCATTGCTGAAGACCCGGCAACCGGTTCGGCAGCAGTCGGTCTTGCAGGCGTCATTATGAAGTATGAGCCGCCGGAAGATGGCAGGCATACTTATATTATTGAGCAAGGTTTTGAGATGGGCCGCCCATCCATGCTTCGACTTGAACTGGAAGTCGAGAATGCGGCGTTAAAACATGTCCGGCTTGGCGGCAATGCGGTGAAAGTGGCAGAAGGCGTGCTCTACCTTTAGCCTTCAATCTCAACGCCATATTCTGTGCCAGCCTTGATCAACGCTTTGAGGAAATCGCGCGCAAATGAACGGTGGGGCAACAGCAAAAAACGCGTGGCATTTTCGCGGTAAATAAGCGCAAAAATAACATGATGTGCCGTGGCAATTCCTGTTCCGCTTTTGAAGGCGCTGGCATCAAAATCAATGGCAAATAGTTTTGATAAAACGTCGCTCACCCGCGCGCCTTCAACAGCCAAACAGACGCGGCCATGGCTTTGATCAATAATTGCCGCTTGGTCGGACGGCACTGCAGCCTTTAGCGCGGGCAAACGATTGTCATCACGGGCGACCATAAACACGCGGTCGGCGGCATGGGCAAAACTTAAATCGCCGTCAAAGCGGCGGGCTACTGCAGAGACAATGTCCAATACAGAATTGCCAGGGTCAAAACTGACAATCTCGGCTTGGGTTTGGTTAACAATCCATTCGATAGAGATGCCGGGGGCGCCGTCTTTTTTGCCGATGCGATCAGGCACAAGCAATGCACCAAACGGGCTGTCAATTTTCAACGACTGGGTTTGGTTTCTAACCATGCATACGGCTCCCTTCTGCATCGACCATATGCGGGCTGATCACTTCGATTGGCATTATCATTTTGCGCAAGGGGTCTGACAGGATCAGTTTTTGCCCTATGCGTTTTCTACCGTCGCTCATTAAAGCAAGCCCAACGTAACATCCAAGTTCGGGTGAATAACAGGCCGCTGTGACGTGGCCCAAGCTGGTCGCGACTTCGCTGACTGAGGCGTTTTCAATGATATGCGCACCACCGTTTAACGCACGGCCGTCGAGCGATTTTAGGCCAACCAATTGCAAACGCCCTTCACGGATGAGGCCATCGCGATTTGCCATAGCCGAGCCGATGAAGGGTTTTTTCTTCGATAGCATGCCGCCAAGACCAAGATCGGCAGCGGTGGTGCGTCCGTCAAGTTCAGCGCCGGTGACATGGCCTTTTTCGACACGCAATGTGCCAAGTGCCTCCAGCCCATAAGGTACCAAGCCAAGTGGAGTGCCAGTTTCAATCAACGCTTCCCACACGCGGCGGGCATGGCCTGCAGGTGCATAGACTTCGTAGGCGCGTTCACCAGAAAACGAAAGGCGTGCGATCATAACTTCGACGCCGTCGATGACGCCATGGATGATGCCCATATGAGGAAGCGCTTCGTTTTCCACCGAAGCTCCAGTGACAACCTTGCCGAGAATGTTGCGCGCTTGCGGCCCGGAAATTGCCATTGCACCCCAATGATCGGTGACCGATGTGGCCACAACTTTCAGATCGGGCCAGATGCATTGAATATAATATTCCAAATGCTCCATTACCTTGGCCGCATTGGCAGTAGTTGTTGTTACGAGGAACTCGGTTTCACCCAAACGCCATGCTGTGCCATCATCAAATAAAATGCCATCTTCGCGGAGCATCAAGCCATAGCGCGCTTTCATCACTGGCAGCGTCGACATCATGTTGGTATAAATGCGGTTGAGAAACTCAGCTGCATCCGGCCCTTGCACCATAATTTTGCCGAGTGTGGAAACATCAACCAGACCGGCCGTTGCGCGCACGGCTCTGGCTTCGCGCACATAGGCCTGCTCAATGGTTTCCCCAATATGCAGATAGGCCATAGGGCGGTGCCAAAGGCCTGCGGCATATGTTTGACCGGCGTTCTCGAGGTGCCAATCGTGCATCGGCGTCAATCGGTTCGGCATGACATGGCCAAAGCGTTCAGCGGCAATTGAACCTAATGAAACACCGGCAAAAGGGGCACGAAGACGAGATGTGCCAGTTTCGGCAATGGATTTTCCAAGCAGTGCAGCCATCCGGCCCATGCCAGCAACATGCGAAGTGCGCCCTTGATCGGTTGCCATGCCAAGCGTGGTGTAACGCTTCAAATGTTCAACCGACGTGAAACCTTCCCGGTGCGCCAAATCGATATCGGTATCAGTGACATCATGCTGAAAATCAATGAAGGCTTTATCTTCAGGTGTTTCTGCTTGAATGAGCAAAACGGGGGCAGGGTGGGGCAGACCGTCGCCGACTAATGTTCCCACTGCGTGCCAATTTTCCGGCAATGCTGGCGGCAAAAAGGCCTGCAAATTTTCATTGAAATTTGGCCGTGCGCCTTTCTGAACACTCAATGAAATGAGGGGTGTAAAACCGCCTGAAGTGCCAAGCGAATCGCAAGTGATTTCGCGGGTCGGGCCCGAGGTTTTGCCCGAAGCATCAACTGCCTGAATTGTGATGCCAGTGACGGCGTTTTTACCGGTTGTTTTTACCACACCATAGCCGAGGATAATTTCTGTTTGAGCCAAACCGGCTGTAATGCGTGCTTCGTCGCTGATCGAAGATCGAACATCGACGATAGCGATGATCGAAGCACCGGCGTTGGCTAGATCGCGGGCCACGCCATATGCGCTGTCGTTATTGGTGAAAATTGCAATTTGCTCACCGACCAGAACACCAAATTGCTCTGCATAATGCGCCATAGCGCCAGCCAACATGACACCCGGCTTATCGTTGCCCGGAAATACCATCGGGCGCTCGCTCGCGCCGGTTGCCAGCACCACTGAAGCAGCGCGCATTACCCAATGACGGTGGCGCGGTTCGCCATGATTTGGCGCCCGATGTTCGGACACGCGCTCAAGGGCGGTAAATGTATCGCTGTCATAAGCACCCCAAACCATCGTGCGCGTAAGCACTTTTACATTAGGGTATGAAGCCAGCGCACCTGTAGCTTCATAAGGTGGGTTGAGGTCGGCAATGATAACGCGTTGGCCTTGTTCGGCCGCTTTTGTTGCTGCTTCCAAACCGGCTTCACCAGCCCCTATTACCAATACATCGCAGAACGCATTCATACGGTCGTAAAGGGCAGGGTCTGCAACATGACCGGCACTGCCAAGGCCCGCAGCGCGGCGGATGAACCATTCAAAAAAGTGCCAGATTCGCGGGTTTCGAAATGGGCCAAAGAAGGTTTTATAATAAAAGCCAGCGCCAAAGACTTTGCCGCCGAGCTGATTGATTGCCCCAAAGTCTGTGTCGAGCGACGGCCAGCGATTTTGGCTGACGGCGACCAAACCATCACGCAATTCGACCATGGTCGCTTGAATGTTTGGTTCGCGCACACCGTTGTCGATGATTGTCACAAGCGCATTTGGTTCTTCAAGGCCAATGCCCATCACTCCGCGCGGGCGGTGAAGTTTGAACGAGCGGCCAAAGATTTTAATCCCGCTGCCTAACAGTGCGGAGGCCAAAGTATCACCCGCATGGCCAGTGTATTGTTTGCCGTCAAAGGTGAATCGCAGCGTGACGCTGGTATCAATACGTAAGCCTGAAGAAAGCCGTTTCATGATTTAGCGGCCTTTGTTTTTGCCGTTTTAATTGGTGCGATTGCAGATTTTTTTGCCAGTTCCGCGCTGAAAATCTCGTGGGTCACGCTGTCGCGTTCGACGATTAAATGCGCGCGGCAACCGTGGTTGTGCTGCCAAAATTCATGGTGGCGTCCGCGTGTATTGACCCGGTTGAAGATATAATCGTTCCACACATCCATATCTGTCGAATTAGGGTCGGGACGCGTGCGGTTGGCGTCTCCAGCATAGGAAAACTCAGCGACATCACGAAGGCCACAATGGGGGCAATTGATTCTCATGAGTTTGCCCTCGAATTCATTTCTTCTAGTGCCATTTTGGTGTCGGACCTTGGCCCTTATCATCGATCGCATATCCGCGCGAAAAACGGTCAAGCGTGAAAGGTATTGCTTTGGAATGCGGTTCATCTTTTGCGATAGCATGCGCAAAGCATAGGCCTGAACCGGGCGTTGCTTTGAAACCGCCATAGCACCAGCCGCAGTTCAAATACATACCCGGCAATGGCCCCGTGGTGATGATTGGCGCACCATCCATCGTCATATCCATAATGCCGCCCCATGAGCGCAGCAATCGCACACGGGCAAGCCCCGGAAAAAGCGTCACCATCTCACTCATTACATCTTCAACAACCGGCAGATTGCCGCGCTGCGCCCACGAATTATAGCCATCAATATCACCGCCAAATAGAATGGAGCCTTTGTCGGTTTGCGAGAAATAGAGATGCCCGCCGCCATAAGTAGCCACAGTATGAATAATGGGTTTCAGACTTTCGGTGACAAAGGCTTGCAGGACGTGGCTTTCAATCGGCATCCGGTCGATGCCAGCGCGGCGCATCACTTCACTTGTTGAACCCGCAACGCAGACGGCCACTTTAGGCGCACGAATTTCACCGCGCGTTGTGCGCACACCGATAATTTGGTCGCCGTCCTTGATAAATTCCAAAACTTCGGCATTTTCGATGAGATCAACGCCAAGCCTGTCCGCGGCACGGGCATAGCCCCAAGCGACGGCATCATGGCGCGCAACGCCGCCGGATTTTTGCATGAGGCCGCCGTAAATGGGAAAGCGGGCGTGCTCACTCATGTCGATGCCGGGCAGGGCTTTGCCAACATCGGCGCGCGAATATAAATCGGCATCAATACCGTTTAACCGCATGGCGTTTCCGCGCCGGGCGAACTGATCAAGCTGGGCCGGGTGATGTGCGATATTCAAAACACCGCGCTGCGAGAACATAACGTTGTAGTTAAGCTCTTGTGAAAGGCCCTCCCACATGTCCATGCACAGCTCGTAGAAATGCTGATTTTCAGGCAGAAGGTAATTGGAGCGGATGGCCTGCGTATTGCGGCCGACATTACCTTGACCAAGCGATCCTTTCTCAACGACCGCCACGTTGCGGATGCCAAATTCTTTGGCAAGGTAATAGGCGGTTGAAAGGCCATGCCCGCCGCCGCCGACGATGATCACGTCATAGCTGGATTTCGGCTCTGGCTTTCTCCAGGCCTGTTTCCAATCAGTATTTCCATTGAAGGCGTTTTTTATAACCTGCCACGCGGAATATTCGGCCATATGATTCACTTAAGCTTTGATTTAGTTGCAACAATGGCATGTTGCGGGCCTGCCAGCAATTGCACGCGCACAGGTCTTTATATGCTTTTTGCGGGAAACCATTGCGTTTGACACCCCCACCGCATTACAAAACGACCTATGATAATTCGATTTGGGTTTCTGCACCGATTTATGCCTGCGTTAATAGCACTTTTGCTCGCGGGTATTTTGCTGCCTGATTTTTCCTATTCGCAAGCACCATTGGCTCAACCAGTCGAGGTTAGTTCCGGTGAGGCCGAAGCGATTGCAGAGATTGATTCCCAGCTTGCAGCGCTCGATGCTCTAAACAAAAAGGTGCTGGATAGTTTGCAAAATGATGACGCATTGCTTGGCGCGCGCATTTCTGCAGAAATAATATCGCGCGCTTTGATTGAGGCGTCAGTACGTTTTCGTCCTATTTTGAAAGATATCACAACGCGGGCTGAAACCTTTAAGTCAGCCACGGCCGAAGGCGATACGCCCGCCCCCGAGGTTGCAGCTGGCGTTGCCGCATTAAACAAACGAAAATCAGCCATTAATGGCGCACTTGCTAAAGCAGAGGATGGATCGTTGGCTGCTTCGGCTTTGGTTGAAAAGGTGGGTGTTGCGAGACGCGATCTTTTCTCTTCCCAGCTTGCACAGCGCGTTGAATTATCAGACGTTTTTAATGCCCAAACAGCAAGCGATGTGGGCGCAGAGGGCCGAGATTTAAGCCGCCGCGTAACGTCTTGGTTAACGTTCATGTTGCGGTTCAAATTGAACGGCGTTTTGGCAGCTACCACGTTTGCATTGATTGCAGCTTTAGCTTTTTTACGGTTGGGCACAGTATTTGCCCGCCCGTTTGGCCGCCATAATGTTGTCGGTTATCAGCCCAGCTACTTGACCCGCATCGTATCAGCCCTTGTGGCAACCTTATTGCCGGCTTTAACGTTGGCTGTGTTTTTGAGCACCGTATATTATTTGCTGGATTGGTATGCACTTCTCCGGCCAGATATCGCCGAGATGCTATCGTCATTGATGCGCTTTATTTGGCAAGTGTTTTTCGTTTACCGCTTAGCGCTTGCCATTTTGCAGCCTTCACAGGAACCTTGGCGCTTGTTGAGCGTGTCAGACAATATCGCGCGCCTTTTATTGGTTTTAGCAACTTTGCTTGCTGTCGTGACTGGCGCAGACACTCTGCTCAATGCATTCTCAAACACGCTGTCTTCCCCCTTTTCGCTTACAGTCGGGCGCAGCTTTGGTTTTGCAATTTTGATTGGTTTGCTGTTGCTGGCAACCGCTTTATTAAAACCATTCAAAACTGAAGCAGGGGTTGCAAAACCTTGGCCGCCTTATGCTAAGGGCTTTATTGTACTTGCCGGTTTAGCTCCGATTTTTGCTGCACTTTTTGGCTATGTCGGTTTGGCACGATTTGTAACCCAACAAATTGTCGTCACCGGCGCGATTGCTGCAACCATGATTGTAGGCTTTTTGTGCGCTCAAGCATTGGCCGATGAAGATGCACTAAAATCATCGTCGATTGGCCGCCAATTGCATGACCGTTTTGGCCTGACAGATCGCCAGCTTGACATCACTGCGATGATGGCAAGCCTGCTGACATATGCTGCCGTGTTATTTGTGGGCGTTCCACTGATTTTGTTGCAATGGGGCTTTAAGTGGGCAGATTTGGTTCTAACCGCAGTTTACTTTCTGACAGAGCTTAAAATAGGCTCAGTGACGATTTCTATTACGGCTATCGGCATTGGCATATTGGTGTTTTTTGTTGGTTATTATCTGTCGGGCCGGTTTGAAAACTGGCTTGATAAAACAGTTCTGTCGCGTGCCCGTATGGATAAGGGTGCGCGAACATCTATCCGCACCGCTGTTGGATATCTCGGAATTGCGTTGGCAGCACTTGTCGGCATTTCGGTTGCCGGGGTGCAGTTGTCAAGCTTAGCGCTGGTCGCCGGGGCTCTGTCTGTTGGTATCGGTTTTGGCTTGCAAAATATTGTATCGAACTTCGTATCTGGATTAATACTGCTCGCCGAACGCCCGTTCAAAGAGGGGGATTGGATTGAAGCTGGAGCTGTCAATGGTATTGTGAAGAAGGTTTCGGTCAGGGCAACGGAAATTGAGACGTTTCAAAAGCAATCGGTCATTTTGCCAAATTCTAGTTTGATCAATGCGGCGGTTGGTAATTGGACACACAGAAACACTTTGGCGCGGCTCGACGTGCCGGTGGTTGTCAGCTACGGCGCTGATGTCGTAAAAGTGCAAAATATATTGCGCTCCATTGCGTTGGCACATCCCAAGGTGTTGAAAACGCCTGAGCCGTTCGTGTTGTTCAAAGGGTTTGGTGCTGAGCGGCTGGAATTTGAATTGAGGTTTTTCATCGCTGACCTGTTTGAGCAAGCGGTCATTGGCACTGATGTCCGGTTTGAAATTGTTAAGCAGTTTAGACTGCAGGGCGTTGACCTGCCTTATCAACAGCACGACGCTATGCATTCAATTTTTGCGGACGATCCAGATATTGGATCTGCGGCGATAACACTCGAACAAAACTCAAATGAAAGCGCTAAAGTCATCCGCAAATCTACAAAAAGCTGAATGATTTGTTCAGCCAGCGTTCATAGCACTTTGATAGAAAGCGGGCTGTGAAGGGTTGAACCCTTTTCAATGCCGGTTCAGAAAACCGGTTAAACAGGAGATATAAATGAAAACCAAATTAGCCGCCGCAATCGCCGCCTTGATGTTGATGTCTGCAGGCGTTCAGGCTGCGACATTGGTCAATAAAGGCAAAGACCCTGTGACGATTGTTGTCACAGAAGACGGCCAGAAAAACGAAGTTACTGCGGGTGCTGCCGAAACGGTTGAATTCTGTTTGGCTGGCTGTTTTGTAACTTTCCCAAATGGCGACCGTCAGGCTCTTACCGGTAGCGAAACTGTCGAGATAACGGGCGATGATGTTCTCGTTCAATAAATCGCGCCCAATTAACGCTGCATTAAGTTAGATTTCAACCGGCAGGCCTCCAAAGCCTGCCCGTTTAGTATTTCGAGTTAAATTTGCGCCATAGATATTGCGTAGGGCTCATTCCTCAAATGGAAAAGCGATGGACGTCAATATCAACACACGGGTCATTCCCTTGGCAGTGGACCTCGACGGCACATTGGTTGCCGGAGATTTGCTTTGGGAAACCTTGTTTGCGCTTATAAAAAAGCATCCGCTTTGTTTGTTTTTAATTCCCATTTGGCTTGTCCGCGGCGGCAAAGCGCGGCTGAAATACGAAGTTGCGCAACGCATCGCAATAAAACCAGAATTGTTGCCGTATCGCGCCGCGTTTGTCGCGTATTTACGCGAACAAAAAGCATCCGGGCGTAAACTGGTTTTGGCCACAGCATCGCCGCAGGTTTATGCCGATGCTATTGCAGCCCATTTGGGTTTCTTCGATGCTGTGATTGCATCCACTCAAACCGAAAACTTGCGCGCCAAAGCTAAGTGTGATGCACTCGTTGCGCAATTTGGTGAGGCAGGATTTGACTACGCGGGCAATTCCCGGGACGACATTGTAGTATTTGAAGTGGCGCGGCAAAGCGTGATTGTTGCCCCGGACCGACATGCAAAAAACTGGCAGAAAAAACACGGTGGTATGGTTTTTGATGCCGTTCCAGTGCGTCTTAAGACTATTGTTAAAATGCTACGCTGCCACCAGTGGCTTAAAAACGTTTTGATTGCTGTGCCGGTAATTCTGGCACACGACGTGTTGGATATAAGTCTTTTATCTGCCATCGCTTTGGCCATGCTTGCTTTTAGCACCACTGCATCTGCTATTTATATCCTGAATGATTTGTTTGATCTGGAAGCAGACCGGGCGCACCAACGCAAAAAACGCCGTCCGTTTGCCGCCGGTGATATCAGTGTGCCGGTGGGCTTGGCCACGATGCTGATGTTGCTTGCAGTTGCGGGCATAACCTGTTTGTTCTTGCCGCCGCTGTTTGGGCTTGTTTTGTTTGTCTATTTGGTTGCGACAACTGCCTATTCAATGGCGGTCAAGCGTATGCTTTTGATTGATATACTGATGTTGGCCGGACTTTACACAATGCGGCTGATCGCTGGCGCAGCGGCAACCGGTATTGAAGCGTCATTTTGGTTGCTGGCATTTTCCGGTTTCTTCTTTTTATCGCTGGCTTTGGTGAAACGTTACGTTGAACTTGCCAATTCCGCTGTAACAGCCGGTGAACGGGTAGCTGGCAGAGGCTATCAATCAGATGACAAGCCAATGGTGATGCAGGCAGGCGTATCTTCGGCATTTGCCGCAACATTAGTTTTGGCGTTGTATATTGACTCATCTGCCGTCCGCGAACTTTACAGTCATCCGTGGATGATTTGGCCGCTTGCACCTGTCGTCCTTTACATCAATCTGCGTATTTGGGTTTTAGCGTTGCGCGGTCAAATGGATGAAGACCCCGTCGTGTTCATTATTCAAGATTGGCGCAGTCAGATTGTCGTGGCGTTGAGTTTAGTCTTGCTCGCTGCAGCTGCTTATTCATAGGATGAACGTTTCAATTCAAAGTTTTGGACGCAACGACGCCAATACACAACGTTTAGCCATAACGGCGCATGAAGGCGTAGCCCTATTTGGCTCAAAGCAAGGCTTAACAAGTACATTTTTACCCTATGGCAACGGCCGTTCGTATGGTGACAGTTGTTTGACGCGCAGCGGCTTGCACGTGGATATGCGTGGCCTAAACCGAATTATAGGCCTTGATTTAGAAACAGGTGTTTTGACCGCCGAACCTGGCGTTATTCTTGGTGATCTCATTGGCCAATTATATGGCAAAGGCTGGTTTCCGGCCGTGGTGCCCGGCACCCAATTTGTGACATTGGGCGGCGCTTTGGCTAATGATATCCATGGTAAAAACCATCATGGTCAAGGCACATTTGGCAACCATGTTTTGTCATTTAAACTGGCGCGCTCTGATGGCAGCTTGATCGTTTGCAGCCGAAATGAAAACCCACACCTGTTTGCCGCAACCATTGGCGGCATGGGGCTGACAGGAATCGTCGTAGAGCTGACGATACAGCTCATTCAGGTCAGCGCACATACGGTTCGGCAACAAACTATTCCTTTTGGCTCGCTTGTTGACTATTTTGAATTGATCGAAAGCGAAGGGGAGAACCATGAGTATGCAGTGGCATGGATCGACCAATTGGCCACCGGCAAAAGCTTTGGCCGCGGCTTGATGTTGTTAGGGGATCATGCCCCAAACGAGTTACCTTTGAAATCCCCCATGCCTTTGAGTGTGCCGTTTCAACCACCGGTTTCCATGCTCAATGGCGTGTCCTTGAAACTTTTTAACGCCGCCTATCATTGGGCAGGCAAACGTAAGAATGGCGAGCAACTTGTTCGTGCCCAGTCATTCTTTTTTCCACTTGATGCTGTTAAAAACTGGAACCGGCTTTACGGGCCACGTGGGCTATACCAACACCAGAGTGTTATTCCACTTGGCGCTGCTCCTGAAATTATCCCTGCCATGTTGCGCGCAACGCACGATGCGGGCGAGGCTTCGTTCCTGACGGTTCTGAAAAAATTTGGCACTATGTCATCACCCGGCCTTCTATCTTTTCCGCGTTCCGGCCACACATTAACGTTGGATTTTCCCAATCGGGGGCAACGCACTTTAGAGCTTTTGAACCGTCTGGATGATTTGGTTCTGCAAGGTGGCGGTGCGGTCAATCCCTATAAAGACGCCCGTATGAGCGCTGCTATGTTTAAGGCTTCGTTTGCCAATTGGCAGGCGTTAGAAGCGCTTCGTGATCCGAAAATAGTGTCCGATTTCTGGACACGAACTGCATTAACGCGTTGATATTGCAGGCATCATCTAAAAGTTTAATCATTTTCATTAGAAATAGTTGAGCTTTCTTCATTAAGTTTGGGGCCAGAAACCAGAGCTCATACAATGAAGTTCATTCCGTTTATCTTGTTTACCGTGCTCACGAATGCTGCTGCGCAACTGATGTTGAAGCAGGGGATGACCAATCTTTCACCGATCACGCTTGGCCCGATTTCGTTTGCCCATGATACTTTGATCGGCAAACTTGGAATGACGTTGCTTAATCCATGGGTGATGGCGGGGTTGATTGTATTTGTGATTTCGATGGCGTCGCATTTGTTCGTCTTGTCGAAAGTTGAGATTTCATTTGCTTATCCGTTTTTAAGTCTTGCCTACATCGTGGTCGCCGTTGCGGCTTGGACATGGTTTGGCGAAGACCTTAACCAATACCGGATTGCTGGTATTGCGCTGATTTGCGTTGGCACTGTTCTTATTGCCCAAGGTGGTGACGGCAAATCGCGAGAGCCCCAGAAAACACAAATTCTTTCCCAGTTTAATGAGGCAGCAAAACCATGAAACATGTAATTTTCGGCGGCGACGGTTTTGTTGGCCGTCATCTTGCCAAGGATTTGGCTGCGCGCGGTGAAGAGGTCGTTGTTGCTGATATCGTGAAATCAAATTTGCCTCACTATGCAAATGTCAGCCATATTCAATGCGACGTGACCGACACTGCCAGTGTGGCCGCTGTGCCGATTGCAGCCGATGATGTTGTCTATAATCTTGCAGCAAAAATGTTGTCGCCATTGCAAAAACGGGCTGACCGATATGCTTTTTTCTGGCCGGTCAATGCGTTTGGGGCGGGCAATATTATGGCAGCCACTGCCAAGGCTGGCGCCTCCAAACTGGTGCAGTTCACAACCGACATGGTCTACGGGCATACCGTGGTTTCACCGCAATATGAATCCCATCCGATTGCCCCATTGGGCGAATATGGTGCATCAAAAGTTGCAGCTGAAAACCTTGCTGCGGAGTGGCGCAAACGCGGAATGACGGTTTCCATTTTCCGTCCGCGTTTGATCATCGGGCCGGGTCGCTTGGGAATATTATCTAAACTATTTAAGTTGGTCGATTTGAATTTGCCGGTTCCGATGATTGGTTCTGGTCAAGCGCCCTACCAGTTTATTTCGGTTTATGACTGCGCCGAAGCTGCACGTCTTGCCGGTATGCAAGGCTGCCCGAATGGCGAATTTAATCTTGGCTCGAAAAATCCGCCAAGCGTTCGCGAACTGCTGGGTGGTCTCATTCAAAACGCTGGATCGAGATCTGTTCTCATTCCTACGCCGGGATTTGCCGTAAAAGCGACGCTTGCAGGATTTGATTGGCTAAACCTGCCGATCATGGACCCGGAGCAATATTTGATTGCGGACGAGTTCTGCGTGCGTGAAACCCGCGCTTGCGAAAGGGCGTTTGGTTGGACCGCCAAGCATAATGACATCGATATGTTGAATGCCGCCTATGACGAATACCGAGCAGGCCTTGCCGGTAAAGCCATGCCCGTAACCCATGCTCCTGCAGAATAGGGATTGATCATAAACATGAGTGATACCGCCACATTAGACACCCGCGCGAAAATTGAAGATGCACCATCGATTGCAACGCCTGCCGCCGCGCAGCCTAAACTCCTTAGTGTTGCCGATGCAAAAGCGCTCAATGTCGGACAGATGCGCGATATGTTTTCAAATCATATCAATCCCGGTCAGTTGCACTTTATGAAACTGTTGGGGTTCGACAAAATCAAGGTCGAGCGCGCGGAAGGTATGTATTATTACGACCAAAATGGCCGGGCAATTTTAGATTTTTTCGGTGGTTTTGGATCACTCGCATTTGGCCACAATCACCCGCGCTTAACAGCTGCCCGTAAACAGTTTCAAGATGAGCAGCGCCACGAAATTGCGATTGCATTTATGTCGCAATACGCTGTGGCGTTTGCCAAAAATCTTGCAATTATTTCGCCAGGCGCCTTGGACATGGTGTTCCTCGGATCGTCCGGTTCAGAAGCCATGGAAGCTGCGGTCAAACTCGCTGAACGGGCAGCAGGCCCTTCGCGGCGTAAGATTGCTTATGCTGAAAATTCGTTCCACGGCAAAACCAAGGGCGTTTTAACCATTACAGATGGCGCGCTTTACCGTGGTGAATTTGACCTCACCGATAACACTGTCAAAGTGCCATTTGGCGATATTGAAGCTGTTGAACGCTTGTTTGCTAGAGACCCCGAAGTGGGCGTAATTGTGCTTGAAACAGTGCAAGGTGGCGGTGGAATTATTTCTGCGCCCACAGCTTATTGGCAAAAACTGCGCGCGCTGTGCGATAAGCACAATGTACTTTGGGTTGCCGACGAAGTGCAGTGTGGCTATGGCCGTACCGGTAAGTTTTATGCGTTTGAGCATCATGGCGTGGTGCCAGACATTACCGCGCTCGCCAAATCACTGGGTGGCGGCAAGGCTGCTGTCGGCGCAATGATTGCTAAACGCGACGTTTACATGAAGGCCTATGGCACACCAAAAACGGCAATGATCCATGCGCAAGCAACTTTTGGCGGAATGGGCGAGGCCTGTGTGACGTCCATTGAAGCGCTCAATGTTCTGTATGAGGACGGTTTGATCGACAATACGGCCGACACCGGTGCTTATTTGATTGATCGCCTCAATGCGATGCAAGCAAAATATCCAACTTTGTTGAAAGAAGTTCGCGGACAGGGCTTTATGGTTGGCCTTGAGTTTCATGATTTCAGCCAAGCATTGCCGATGATGCTTAGACCTGTTGTGGCGTTGCTTGATGATAAGCTTAAAGGCTCTTTACCGGGTTTTGTCGGCAGCCATTTGCTGGCTGATCACGGCGTGCTGGTGGCGTTTACGGAATACAACCGCAATGTGATACGGCTGGAGCCGCCACTGATTTGCACGCGTGCGCATGTCGATCAATTTATTGCGGCGTTTGATGAAGTCATGGGCCGCGGTATTGTGCGGATTGTTAAAGACTTCATTGCGCGGCAGGTGAAAAAATAAACGTTCAACCCTGCCATTATTCCGGCAGGGTCGTACCCGCTTTCAGCGAAATCGAATGGCAGGGCGTCAGGTTAAATTGAACCCTGCCGATCAATGCGGCCGCGTAAATGTTTTCTAGGTTTTGCGTTGCAGCGGTGTAGGGACAAAGTGGCACCAAAATCACATCTGTTGCCGCAACCGAAGTGATTGTTTTGGCATCAATTGCGGGTACTGCGCGCGATGGATCTGCACCAATAGCGATATGCTGTGGCGCTTGTTTATTGGTTAAAAACGGAAACGGATTAGTGAAATCCATAGTCATGATGCTGTTGTACTTGAAACCTTTGGCCTCCAATAATTGTAATGCAATAACTGCATCAGAAGTTGCCTTTAACCAAGCTATTTGAAAATCCGGGTCGGAAAACAAGAGTGGTGAGGGTAACTCACCGGCTTTTGCAAAAGCTTTCAAATCGTCCTGATCCTTGGTATATTCGGTCAGCATGAAGCCAGCCCGTTTCAAATTTTCAGGTCGGGCCGTTACATTGTCGAGTGATTTTAATCCGGCAAAGTCGATGTTCTGGTGGCGGAGCATACCAACCAAAGCACGCGCTGCTGATTGGGCGGTATTGGCCAATGGCACAAGGACAATAATTGCTGCAAAAACAAGGGCTGGAGCAACCTTTTGGGGCTGAAACAAATTCCTCATGATGAGAGGCGTTGCACTTAAGACAACTGGCCAAAGGAAAATCAACTCTTGCCCGCCGGTGTTCTGACTTTCAAAAAATAGCCCTGCCAATAACGTCGTTGCCAACCAAAATGCCGGCTGGTTAAATTTGCGGGTTTGCAGGTCTTGTCGGCTCGGAAATAACACCAGTGCTAAAATGACAGTCGCCGCAGTAATCGCAAACATGCGCGATACCGATTGCAGCATGCGCGCGGCAAAACCATCACTATTCATTTTCACAAGTGCAGCAATATCTGAAACATAGGCGGCTACTGCGCCAGTCATTAACTCTACGGTGCCAATCAAAACCGTAAAAATAAACGCTGCAATGATAGCTTGCCGAAAAATAATCCGGCCTGAAATCAGTGCAAAAAGACAAATCAAACCACCGGCAAGAAATGCTGTAATTTTTGTCAAAAACAAAGCAGCAATCACAATGCCAACGATACCCGGCAACATGCGCGCGCCTTTTACAAACAGCACGGCGGTCACCAGGACATAGAGCAGTTGGCTGCCCTGACGGTTGTAGATGCCAAATCCATCTGAACCGGGAAACGGGTAGTAGCTTGACGTATTAAATGGCAGCAAAGCGTAAAACAAAAATACAGCCAAAAGTGCGATCGCAACCCAAGTGTTGCGGCGAGCCATGTCGACCATGACAAGCATCATCAATGGTGCGGTCACAAACAATATTGCGTAGCTTGAAAGCAAAACAGTTTGCCCATTTGGAAACAGCCAAAGCATGCAAGCCGAAAGCCAATATGCCAACGGGCCAACCGGTGCAAAAAAATCAACGGACGGGATTTGCCCTGCCAAAACCCGCGATGCGCCATCAATAAAAATGAAGTTGTCCCAATACATCGGGCCAATTGGCATACGGATTGGCAATGCCAATAGCAACATTGCGAAAGCCAGCGCGGCAATCGGAAGCATCACAGGCACGACGCTAAGTGCGCGGTGTCGGGTCGTATTTTTTTGGACGAACAAGAGCGGATTACCAGATAAAATTTTCAGTTCGATCATACCAATAATGTGTTGGTAAACAACTAATGAAGCCGCGCAGCAAACAACCGTCGCGGGCTATTTGCGCCCTGTCGCAAACGGAAAGCAGCTATCCCATTTGCGAATCTATCGTCGTCTCAGCTATAGCCCGCCAACGGGTTTGAATTTGAGGGAACGAAAATGAAAACACACGCGCGAGCAGTCGTAATCGGGGGCGGCGTTGTTGGCGTTTCTACGCTCTATCATCTGGCTAAAAAAGGCTGGTCGGACGTTGTTTTGATTGAACGTAAAGAGTTGACATCAGGTTCAACTTGGCATGCGGCAGGCCTTCTGCCGCTTTTCAACATGTCATATTCAGTAGGGCAAATTCACAAATATTCGGTGCGGTTTTATCAAGAGCTTCAAAAAGAAACTGGTATGAATGTTGGTTTTTCGAACGTCACCAATATTCGCCTTGCCCGCACCAAAGACCGCTGGGACGAATTTATGTATTACAAGGGGATTGCCGATACGCTCGGCATTCCTGTCAATATTCTCACGCCTGAACAGGTCAAAGAGATTTGGCCGCTCTGCGAAATTGATGGCATTCTAGGCGCAATCCAGCATCCGGAAGATGGTTACATTCAGCCTGCTGATTTAACACAGGCCTTAGCCAAGGGAGCACGCGACCGGGGCGCAACCATTTACCGCAACACAACCGTGACTGCGATCGCGCAAAACGCCGACGGTGAATGGGTTGTGACGACTGACAAGGGCGAGATCACAGCAGAACATGTGATTTCCTGCACAGGCAATTTTGCGCGCAAAACTGGCGCGATGATCGGGCTGAATATTCCTGTCATTCCGGTTGAACACCAATACATCGTTACCGAGCCGCACCCGGCAATTGTGGCCCGCAAGCAAGCAGGATTGCCCGAAATGGGCGTTCTGCGCGAGACTGATTCCAGCTGGTATATGCGTGAAGAAAACGGCGGGCTGCTGCTTGGGCCTTATGAAAAAGGCGCGCCTGTTTGCTATGTCGATGGCCCTTCGGACGAGAGCGAATATGAGCTTTTCCAAGAAGACCTTGAGCGCCTGATGCCGCATATTGAAACCGCAATTGCCCGTGTGCCCGCTTTTGGCGAAGTTGGCATTAAAAAGGTTTATAATGGCGCGATAGCTTACACGCCGGATGGTTCACCGATTATCGGCCCTGCGCCCGGGTTCAAGAATTTCTGGCTTAATGAGGGGCATTCGTTTGGCATTACAGCCGCTGGTGGCGCCGGATGGCAGATTGCTGAATGGATCGTCGATGGTGAGCCGACTGTTGATATGATGGGCGTTGATCCGCGTCGGTTCGGCCCATACGCTACCGCTGGTTACCTTAAAGAAAAAAACGAAGAGGCATATGCCAACGTCTTCACAATGCACTACCCCGATGAGGAACGCAGCGCCGCCCGGCCCTTAAAAACGACGCCGTGTTACGAGCGCATGAAGGCTCATGGCGCAGTGTTTGGTTCTGTTTACGGCTGGGAGCGGCCCAACTGGTTTGCACCTGCTGGTTATGAAGTGCCAGCCGCTGATCTTGGTGTTGGCGTTGATGTCTTGACCAACCACAACCATGCGCCTGCGCTGGATGATGGCCGTATTGTGGAGCGCTGGTCGTTCCGCCGTTCGAATTATTTTGAGCATGTTGGCAATGAAGTTCTGAATGTCACCAAAAATGTTGGCCTGCAGGACATGTCGGCTTTTGCGAAAATGGAGGTGTCCGGCCCCGGCGCGCGCGCGTGGCTGGAAAGCATTTTGGCCAATGCCTTGCCGAAAAAACGCGGGCGGATTGCGCTCTGCCATTTGCTGACAAAATCAGGCGGCGTTAAATCTGAGTTTACGGTCTATGAGTGGAAGCCGGGCCGGTTTTACATGGTTTCTGCCGGTGCCTATGAAGCGCATGACCACGACGTGCTGGCCAAACTTTTGCCAACCGATGGCAGCGTCATTTTAACGCCGCTGACGCAAATGCTAGGTGTGCTGGTTCTGGCAGGCCCGCGCTCACGCGACGTGTTGGCAAAACTGACCCGCAGCCCGCTTGATAATAAGAGCTTTCCGTGGCTTTCCGGCCAAGAAATCGCTGTTGGCACGGCAACTGCGCATGCGTTGCGCGTCAATTTTGTTGGCGAACTTGGCTGGGAGTTTCATCACCCCATTGAGCAGCAAAACGCGCTCTTTGATATGCTGATGGAGGCTGGCGCAGAGTTTGGTATCAAGCCATTCGGTATTCGCGCCATGATAGCGATGGCGATTGAAAAAAGTTACCGGCTTATCCCGCGTGAACTCTCGATTGAATATTCGGCTTGGGAATCCGGCCTGCACCGCTTTGTGCGGATGGATAAGGGTGATTTTATTGGACGCGAAGCGTTGGCACACCAACAGGAAAACGGCCAAAACTGGCAGTTTGTCACCATGGAAGTGCACGGCATCACTGATGCTGATGCGCGCGGCAATGAGCCGATCCATGATCTGAGCGGCACCATGATTGGCCGTGCCACTCATGGCGGGTATGGCTGGCGCTACGGTAAATCTATCGCACTTGCAATGGTGAAGCCGGAGCATGCAGCCGAAGGCACAAAATTGTCGATTTGCATTCTAGGCAAGGATTTTGACGCGGTGATCATTTCCGAAAGCCCGTTTGACGGGGATAATGTGGCGTTGAGGGGGTAAGTCTAGGTTAGATCTGCGTGTTGGAGCCACTCTTCCTGCATCGCCTCAATAGCTTTTACCATCGCCGCCGGATCGCTTGCGCCTAAAAATATTGGCTTGCCTTTTTCGCGGTGGATTTGCACAACGTCCAGACCCCAAGCGCGGTATAGCGTGCCATACTTAGTCCAGCGGTGGCCATAGCCAACCTGCCAGCCAAAATATTTTATGTCCGCCTCTCGAATGGTTTCAGCGGCAATGAAACCGCCGAATAGTTTCCAGCGGAAATGCCATTTGACGCCTTGGTTGCTGACTTCGATTTCCATTGTTGAAAACAGCCAGCTCAGGCCGAAAATAAAACCAAGGCCGATGATTACCGGCCATAGGCCATCAATGCCGCCGATTGAAATCAGCACAAGCATCAAAAGCACTGCGAAGCTTGCCATGATCAGATGAAATGCCAGGGGCATTTGGTTGGTTTGCTTATGCGGCAGCATTGGTACGTTATGCAGCCATCAGGCGTTTGCGGTCAGCTCGCTCTTGCTGGGGTGAACGCTCATAAAGTTCGCGGTAGCATTTGGAAAAATGTGAGGCGGAAACAAACCCGCAAGCAACAGCCACTTCAACGATTGGCAAAGTAGATTGAATTAGCAGATGGCGAGCGCGATCGAGCCGGATTTCCAGATAATAGCGGGCAGGGGAGCGGCCCATTTCCTGGCGGAACAGGCGCTCAACCTGGCGGCGTGATAGACCAATGTTTTCAGCAATATCGACAAGTTCAAGCGGCTCGGAGATATGGCTTTCCATCTGCTCGATAATTTCAAGTACGCGGTTGTTTTGGATTCCGAGGCGCGCGCGCAATGGCAGGCGTTGGCGATCCTTTGGCGAGCGCACACGGTCTGTCAACACCATTTCACAAATGCGATTGACGATGATTTCGCCGTGGTCTGCACCAATGAGTTGAAGCATCATATCGAGCGAAGCCGTTCCGCCCGCGCATGTGTGGATTTTGCCGTCTATTTCAAACAATTCTGCAAAGACTTCGGTTTTAGGAAAGCGCTCAGCAAAACCCGGAATGTTTTCCCAATGGATGGCACAGCGTTTGCCAGACATTAGGCCTGCTTCTGCTAAAATATGCGCGCCGGTACACATTCCGCCGACGGAAACACCTTTGTTGTATTCTTCGCGTAACCAGCCAAAAACGTGCTTGTTCTTGTAGCTTTCCACATTCATGCCAGAGCATACAAACACCAAATAGGGCCTGTCGTTGGTGGTTAGCATACGGCGCTCATCTTCGATCGAACCGTTGACTGCGACTTCTATGCCGTTTGATGCGGCAACGGGTTTGCCGTCAAGGCTGATCAGCCGCCAAGAATAAGCGTCATAGCCAATCATGCGGTTCGCAGCGCGCAAGGGCTCTACCGCCGCGGTAAATGGCAACATCGTAAAATTTGGCACAAGGAAAAATACGATCGTTTTGCGATCGACCAGCGCTACCACTTTTGAATCTCCCCAGAGGCCAGTTCATTGGCCTTATTGCGACACCAAACAATCTGTCGCGCGGCAAAATGTCAAGGGTAAACGATCAATACGTCGCAAAAAGGCAAATTAGAATAACAGGCGGGTTAAAGTTGCCCGCCTGCGTTATAACAAAGTTATTGTGCGCCGAATTATCTTGCGCGGGATCATCTTGCGCGGTCAGTGCAGCAATCACTTTCTGATGCAGGCCAGCCAATGTCTTTCAATAAATAATCTGGAAGACCTTCGACCCTCTGAGCATTGCGGCGCCGGATCATATTGGCGCGGTAGCGTTGAAGCGCGTTTGCAGCGCGGTCAATAATAGATGGCAATTTCATAATTACATGTTCCTTTTGTTTCGTGACACAGCAACCATGAACTTTGCACTTGCATCAATCAAACGAAATGATATGAAGTGTTAATTAAGAAAAAATGATGATTGAAAGTTGACGCTATGAGCCGGAATTCACTGCCTTTGCTTGAGTTGGATTTGTTGCGCACTTTTCTTGCTATTGTTGATACCGGCAGTTTTGCGAGTGCGGCCGACTGCGTTTTGCGCACACCCTCTGCGGTTTCAATGCAGATTAAAAAGCTGGAAGATATGCTTGGAAAGCAATTGCTGGCACGGGACTCGCGCTCGGTCTCGCTCACCCGAGACGGTGAATTGCTGGTTGAACATGCGAGGCGGTTGTTGGCACTCAACCGTGAAACGGTCGCCAAATTTATCACGCCGGATGTTGCGGGTGAAGTACGATTGGGCGCGCCGGATGATGTTGCCGAGCGGTTTTTGCCGAACATGCTGCGCATGCTGGCTGACAGCCATCCCGGCATAACAGTGAATGTGGTTGTTGATAGCTCAAGAAGTTTGTTGGAAAAGGTGCGGACAAAGACCATCGATCTTTCACTGGTCACCTGCGAATCCGGCATTGAAGGCACGGGCGCGGCAGAGATCTTGTTTCGTGAGCGATTGGTTTGGGCAACAGTGCGCGGCGGAATAGCAGCCGAAAAAACGCCATTGCCGATTTCAGTGTGGGACGAAGCATGTGTTTGGCGCAAAGCTGGAACGGCCGGTTTGGAACGCCAGAAACGGGCTTATCGAATTGCGTTTCAATCGGCCAATATCTCCGGCCAACGCGCTGCGGTATTGGCTGATTTAGCGGTGTCGCCAATGGCGCATTCGGCTTTGGGTGGGCAAATTGTTGAGGTTGATGCACGCCACGGTCTGCCTTCATTGGGCCTTCATGCATTGGGACTGGTGATTGCAGAGCAGCCACATGCGCCAGTTCTGGCGGCGGCAGAATATTTGCGAACAAGCTTCAGGCAACGGCAAGGCGTTGAAGCGCTGGCCGCGTGAATATAAAATGAACAAGGTTTTCAGCATTTGGACATTTTGGCGTTTGTAAGGTGTGAGGATTGAAACAACGTCCGAGAGGAACATAACCATGAACCGCTTTACGAAAACTATAATTGTCACCGCCAGCTTCTTTGCAATTTCAAGCCCGGTGTTGGCGTCTGCTTTTTGGCCGGGAACCGTAATCGGCATCGGTGCAACCGATACTTTGAAGGTGCGCCAATGGCCCGCTGCTTCATCGCGGATTATTGACGCTTATGTGCTAAGCGCCACTATCAGCCTTACAGGCCGTTGCAAAAATAGTGTCACCAACGCTTCATTTCGTATTGATGCAGGTGGTTCGGCAAATTGGAAATATTCGAAAATGAAGAAAGCTAACGTCTGGTGTCAGACTATGACCAAAGACGCTGAACTTGGCTGGATGCGCGGCCGGTATGTCTGGCCGGAGTAGCTCTATTTGCGCGGGCGATCATTATATAGCGCTTTAACACCAGCAACCCAAACCAACAGTGCTTGCGTCAAATCGTTTGCAGCGGCAGAATCAGAAGTGATCCAGCCCGATAGACGATAGACCAGCACCTGCTCAAAATGTGCCTGAGCACCTCGCACAATCATTGCTGCGTTGGGCGCAAGTTCCGCGTCATATTCAATTAGAGCATGCGCCACCAACATCTCATGATTGCTGCACAGAGCAACATAAGCGCGGCTTTCTTCACTCACAATCAAGCCTGATTGCACTAAGTAAAGACGCGCAAAATCTGGATTGGACAGAAAGTATGTGAGCCAAGGCTGATAACAGGTGGCCAAAGCTGTTGCCTCTAAAGGCAACCCGCTTTTTGTTTGTTCCCGTGTAGCTTCGAGTAAAGTTTCAAGGTCATCAATGCCCAGTGTTGCCAGGATTGCCTGCTTGCTTGAAAAATGCGCAAAGATACTTGCCTTGGAAACTCTGGCGCGTAAAGCCAGCTCTTCCATTGAAACTGCCTCATAACCTTGCTCTGCAAACAATGTTTGTGCGGCAGCCAAAAGCGCTTTGCGGGTCATAAGGCTGCGGGCTTGGGCTAGTTTCATAACTTTATCCATTCACGAACGGTATTTTGACGGCGTAAAATATCTGTCGCTCGATAATTGACTGCGGTCAATAATATGTTATCTGACCATGGTCAAATTAGGAGATAGATATGGCAATTTTCAAAAAATATGATGAGCCGAAGCGGGTTTTAGTTCTAAATGGCCACCCTGATAAGAACTCGTTAAATGGCTCTCTGGCAGTTGCCGCCGCAGATGCCTCGCGTCAATTGGGCCGTGAGACCCAACTTATTCATCTGGGTGATATGATCTTCAGTCCTGACTTATCAAAGGGCTACAATGCGCGCATTGAGCTGGAGCCTGATTTGCTGGCATTCCAGGAAGCGTTAGTTTGGTGCGATACGTTTGTGTTAGTTCACCCATTATGGTGGGGTTCCTGCCCGGCAAAACTTAAAGGGTTGTTTGACAGGGCTTTTTTACCTGGTTTTGCGTTCCGCTATGCGAAGGGCAAGCCCTTGCCGGAAAAATTGCTTGCAGGTCGTACCGCGCGGGTTTTGATCACATCAGATACGCCGGATTGGTATTTGCGGACAGTTTACCGCAATGCCTGGCCAAACGTGCTGCGCAGACAAATATTGGACTTTGTCGGTTTAATGGTAACGCATTTGGTAACAATTGGGCCGATGAAGGGCGCAAAACCTAATGGCAATCAAAAATGGTCGGAAGCAGCGCGAAAACTGGTGACTTGAAAAAACACATGAATTAGCGAATTCCCCTTCTGCCGCCCCTGCGTCCGCTTGAGCCATCTTCCGCCAATTCCATCACGCGGCGCTCGGGCAGCTTTACTGCAGCGGCCAAATGCGGAAAGGCGTCCACTTTATTTGGCATTGCCATTGCATGCACAAACAGCTGCTGGAAATGCGGCTCCAGTGCGGTTTCAATTTTTTCAACCTTGGTGACAGTTGCTTCAATTTCGCGGCGGTGTGTGCGGTTAAGAAGCGCCATGCGGGCGCCTGTGCCTGCTGCGTTGCCCACGGCTTTAACACGGGCCAGATCGCAATCCGGGATCAAGCCCAATACCATCGCGTACTTGGGATCGATGAATGACCCGAACGCTCCGGCAAAGCGGATTTCATCAACGTGGGTAACATCCAACTTTTCCATCAGCAATTTGATACCGGCGTAAAGCGCGGCCTTGGCCAATTGAATTGCACGGACGTCGTTTTGAGTGACAGTGATGCGTTGTGCGCCATCGTGCAAAAGATATGAGAATGTGCGTCCATTTTCTAAAATGCGTGGGCTTTTGGCTGCCATTGCGCCGTCAATCACACCGTCTTCAGAAATGATACCGGAAAGGAACATTTCGGCCACAACTTCAATAATAGCTGAGCCGCAAATTCCGGTAATGCCGGTTTTATCTGAACTCTCGATAAACCCGTCTTCATCTGACCATGCTTCAGTGCCGATAACGCGAAACCTTGGTTCAAGCGTTTGAGGGTTAATCCGTACGCGCTCAATGGCTCCAGGCGCCGCACGCTGGCCGCTGGAAATTTCTGCGCCTTCAAATGCTGGGCCTGTGGGCGAGGAACAGGCAACTGTGCGATGCCGGTTGCCGAGCACGATTTCGGCGTTGGTGCCGACATCAACCAGCAACATCATATCGTCTTGGCGGTCTGGTCCTTCAGAAAGGGTTGCTGCTGCTGCATCTGCGCCATCGTGGCCTGCGATACACGGCACAATATAAAGCCGCGCGCCTTCATTGAGGGCTAAGCCCATGTCAGCGGTTTTGCCTTTCACCGGGCCGGAAACCGCAAGTGCAAACGGCGCGCCACCAAGCTCAGTGGGGTCAATACCAAGGAAGAAATGGTGCATAACGGGGTTGCCGACAAACACTGCGTCAAGAATATCTGTGCGTTTAACATTGCCTTCTGCACAGACCTGATCGACCAAAGTGTTGAGGCCGTCGCGCACGGATTTAGTGATAGCTTCAGCGCCGCCGGGGTTCATCATCACGTAGGAAACACGGCTCATCAAATCTTCGCCAAAGCGGATTTGCGGGTTTTGCATGCCGACAGAAGCTGCCACGCGGCCAGATAAAAGTGAAACTAAATTCATTGCAATTGTGGTTGAACCAATGTCGCAGGCAATGCCGTAAGCCTCGTTGTGGAGGCCCGGCCATATTGCGATGATACGCGGTGTTTCGCTATCTTCGTCTTTGTGGATGGCTGCTGTGACCGCCCATTTACCCTTGCGCAAAATGCCTTGCACCTTTGGCAACAGATAAAAATCAACGTCGAGTTTTCGGTAACCCCAATCGTTTTGCAGGGCGACAATGATGCGATCCATATCGCCAAGAGGCTTGTGCATGTCGGGTTCTTCAACTTCAACATAGCAAAGCCGTATGGCCGGATTGCGCTCAATGACGCGGTCGCCAACAGCTTTGCGGATTACCTGCGCATTGATGACAGTGTCTTGCGGCACATCAATAACCAGATCACCCTCAATGGTGGCCGAGCAAGACAGCCGGCGGATTTCCGCCAGCCCGCGCACATCTGCGTAGCGGAGTTCTTTTGGGCCACGGTCTGAAATATGATGGTTCGACGAGACAATTTGATGCTTGGCAAAATTGCCTTCCTGCACCTCAATCTGGCAGCGCCCGCAAGTGGCGCGGCCACCGCATACGCTTTCAACGTAAACGCCAAGTTCGCGTGCGGCATCAAGCACAGTAGTGCCGGAAACAAAGCGTCCGCGTTTTCCGGACGGCATGAAAAGAACGAGATGATCTGTCATCTATAACGCCAACTTACCCTTATGCGCCAACGCGCGCGCTGCGTCCGCCACGACGGCCACCGGCAGGTGGTGCAGCGGTTGGCACAGCTATCTGTCCCGGTGCAACCGGCGCATAGTCGCGGTATGTCCGAATCCACTGTTCGCATGATGGGTCGGTGCCGTTGAGCACATTGGCAGCGCGTACAGCTTCCATCTCCTGCGGGCGGCACGGGTTCATAATAGCCGAAGTCATGCCAGCGCCGATCACCATCGGGATAAAACCGGCGTTGATGCCGTGGCGGTGGGGCAGGCCAAACGACACGTTAGACAGGCCGCATGTGGTGTTGACCTTGAGTTCATTGCGGAGGCGATAAAGCAGGGCAAATACCTGTCGGCCCGCATCACCCAAAGCACCAATTGGCATTACCAATGGGTCAACGACAATATCATGCGGCTTAATGCCATGATCCCACGCGCGCTCAACAATGCGCTTGGCAACGGCAAAGCGCACATCCGGGTCCATTGAAATTCCGGTTTCATCGTTGGAAATAGCCACGACTGGCACATCGTATTTTTTACAAAGTGGAAGAATGGCTTCCAGTTTATCTTCTTCGCCTGTCACGGAATTGACCAGCGGGCGGCCTTTGGCAACTTTCAAAGCAGCTTCAATGGCGGCCGTAACTGAACTGTCAATTGACAAGGGAACATCGACCAAGCCCTGTACGATTTGCAGGGTCTGCACCAGCAAAGCGGGTTCGGTTTCATTCGGGTTTACGGATGTTACACCGGCGTTGACATCAAGCATGGTGGCGCCTGCGGCAACTTGCTCTAAAGCGTCCCTGATTACGGTTTCAAAGTTGCCCGCTTGCATTTCAGCGGCCAGTTTTTTACGCCCCGTCGGATTGATGCGCTCGCCAATAACGCAGAACGGCTGGTCAAAGCCAATGATGATTTCACGGGTTGCTGAAGCAACAATAGTGCGGGTCATAGGCGGGCTCCAATAGACATAAAGACTTCTTTATGTGGTTATATCACTTAGTCAAGAGATGCGTTCAGGTTCACACGTTTTCCGCCGCTTTTTCTGCCATGTCCGCTGGCGAAATCGCACCACGCTCGCGCAAATATCCCATACGGTCTGAGATTTTTTGCTCGTCGGCGCGTGTCTCGCGGGTCCAAGGTTTTCGGCCTTTTAGAACGCCGGATTCGTGAACGATTTCGGCAACATATTCCTCTTGCCGGTAAGCCATAACGTGCACACCATGAACACCGGTTATTTCCTTACACTCGTTGATGATGTCGATACACAGCCGCTTGCCTTCAGCCTTCTGGTCACTCGCGCCTTCAATGCGCTTGATCACCGCTTCCGGGATATGCACGCCGGGCACATTATTGGCCATCCAGCGCGCGGTTTTGGCTGATGCAAGCGGGCCGACGCCAACCAAAATGTAGCATTGCTCATCCAGCCCCATATCGCGCACGCGCTGCATGAATTCTTTGAACAGCGGTACGTCATAGCAATATTGGCTTTGCACAAACTGGGCACCGGCCCGAATTTTTTTGGCAAAATGAAGCGCGCGAAACTCAAACGGCGGGGCAAACGGATTGATTGCCGCACCCAGGAAAACGGGCGGCGGTGTGGTTAATTTGCGGCCCGAAAGAAACTTTGCTTCATCGCGCATCATTTTAATGGTTTCGAGCAGCGACATTGAATCCAAGTCAAAAACCGGCTTTGCACCGGGCTGGTCGCCGCCTTGCACACCATCACCCGTCAGGCACAGGATATTTTGCACGCCCATTGCAGAAGCACCAAGGACATCACCTTGGATGGCAATACGGTTTTTATCACGGCAAGAAATTTGCATGATTGGCGCATAGCCCATGCGGGTCAAAAGCCCGCAAATGCCAACCGACGACATGTGGCAGTTGGCGCCGGACGCATCGACAGCATTAATGCCATCGACCCAACCGTCAAAAATAGCGGCACGTTCGTAAACATCGTTCGGATTGGCGGAATCGGGCGGGTTAAGTTCGGCGGTTACTGCAAACTCTCCGCGCCGAAGAACCCGCTCTAGACGACCGCGCGAGGAATGGCCGGGCAAAGGCTCAAGCGGAAGACCAGGGTCAATCGGGTTTACGTCTCGAATCATTTTACGCGATTTCTTTTTCGGCAGCTTTTTCGCGGGCGACGCGCAGCCACGATGAGGTTTCTTTCAACATATTGTTGACTGGCTTTTGCACCGCGAGAATCTGATCTCCGCCATCCATGGCCCTTGAGCCTTCCCAAGCTTTAACCCAGACGCAGGGCATGTCTGCTATCACCTCGCAATTGCCATTGGCGCGTACGCCACCACATGGGCCATTGCGAAGTTGCTTGGGGCAATTCATAGAACACGACATGCCGGTTGAAGACAGAGCACAGCTTCCGCACATCCGGCAATCGAACAAAACGCCTTTCACTGCACTTTCAAATGCAGCAACCGGTTTTTCCAGTCGGTCGTATCCAATGGCCTTAAAAACAGGGTGCAGCCTTATGACGCCAGTCTCAAAGCGGTTATAAAACCATTCGAGAAACTTTGAGTTTCGAATCGACCAATATTTGAGAGAAATCGTTCGCCGTTTGCGTCCGTCTGCTGCAAAACGCACTGGGCCAAGTTCCGGCTTGGGTGCAGGCTTTTTCACAGGCATTGGCTTTGGCGTAACCATATCCGACATATTTTTACCTTACAGTTTTCCACCGGCTTTGACCAAAGCCACCAGTTTTTCTTTGGTATATTCGGCTTCAATTACGGCGAGTGCTTTATCAGCTTCGGCCTCTAAATCATCACTGACAGGAATGCCGTCAGCTTTGCGCCATTCGGCCAAATAGGCATCTGTATCACCAGCGCCAGTGCGCATGGCACACATGTCGATGGCTTCGGTGAAGCGCAGCGATAGTTCCCGTTTGGCGTTAGAACGGCCTTTCTTGACAATCACCTGAGCCGGGATGTCGCGCCAATAAACAATAATAAGATCAGCCATGTGAACCTCTTTGATGTGATAGAATTGGGTGGAATAGATGTTTCGGGCAGGTGTTGGCGCGACTGACTAATGCCGGAAAGCGACGTCGCAAATAGCTTACAGAATTTTCACCAGATACCTTTGGTTAGCCCGACCCAGATATACGACCATAGCGGCGGGTGAAACCATTGCCGCGATGGTAAATCCACAATTATTGGCTTCAAATTGCCGGTCAGCGCATCATTGATGGCTTGGGCGCAAATCTGCCGTGAGTGCGCAGCACTCAGCATGGCATACGTTAGAATCGAGTCTTTTGACGGGTCAGCGATACGCTGTTGATAAAGGATGGCACCAGTATCAACGCCTGCGTCAACCAGATGGACGGTGGTGCCGAAATTGGCTGCATCATTATTGACGCGTGCGAAATAACCGCCATTCATGCCACGATATTTCGGGTTGATCCCAGCATGATAATTAATAATGGGGCAATTGAGTGTAGTCAATGTTTTGCGCGATATCATTCGGCAACCCGCCAACAATACAACGTCAGGCTGTAACAATTTAAGTGCTACCTTCGCATTATTTTCGTTAATTGAATCAACGTGAATAAGCGTATGACGGGTGTCTGGCGTTGCGCGCAGTTTATAGTGATCAATCAAAGCTTGCTCGCGAGCGAGGGAAAAGCGTTTTCCGACCTTTATCCACACCATCGTTGCAAATTGGCCAGCGGTTTGAAGCCATCCAATTTTCCCCGCCCGACGCCTTAAGAATGCAAACTTTGCTTCAGGTTTCTCAACAATAACCGAGACGGGCCCGAACACATCACCCAAATGATTGATGATAACCCACGGGTAGGGTCCCCCTGCGGTTACACAAACAATGCGCGGAGACTTTTTATCCACCTGAAAAGCCGAGATAATTATTGAAGAACGCGGGTAAGTTGCCGTTGAATGCAGTCTCTGCGGCAAGAAATAATCCACCGACGACAACAGTGCACACAACAACTGTAATGAACGAAGCTATAACACCGATAGCAAGCAGTAATCCGTCACGCTGGACTAAGGCCAAGGCCAATAGCGTCATGGAAATAGCCGAAGTCCAATTTCCAAGTGGAATTGGCAAAATAAGGAGTGTTGAGGTGATGATGCATATGACCCCTATAGCAAATTCATCATTGCCGGGGCTGAACGGCCAGTAACGCGGCTTTATAAACTTTTCGATCCAAAAAAGTTTTGGAACAACTTTAGTACGAATCATCGTGACCGTATCTTCAGTGATCACTTGATTGAGCACCCTTTGCGGCATCCATGCAGCCTTTCGGCGCAGCATCATTTGCCAAGACAAAATAAGGCAAGGAATGCCACTGATCAGCGAAGTCCCGGGCGGAAGCGGCAGCATATTGAAAGCCGATACCAACAACAACAAAGCGGCCAAGCCACGGTCTGCCAAAGCATCACGCAAATGGGCAAAATTCGTTGGCATGGGTTCGTTGCGATAAAATTCTATCAACACATGAGACAAAGGCCTCCGGCGCTGCGTGGCGCGTTTGATACGCTCGCGCAGTTTTAATGTTCTTGCGCGCAACTGCCCTTTAGCCATCGTCACTGGTTGTCCCTGTTAGCGCGCAGCCTCCTGCAACGCCGTTCCCAAATCACCATAACCTGTGAATTCGTACGAATAGTGAAGACCGAGAAACTCGGCTGCTTCTTTTGCATTTTTTTGCAGCGTTAAATCTTCTTTTTGTGAAATATAATGCAAATGCGTATAATTATTGAAATAAATGTCTTTCAAATCGGGGTGGCGATCAATTCCGAGGGGCTCCACAAGAAATGTTTTAAAATGCCGGGCCAAAAAATCTGTCATAAAAAAATGGGTTAAATGCTTGTCGTCACGCTCTGTAAAAATTTTATTGCCAATATAAAATGAAAAACAATGCGGGCCTTCAACGCGCGCCACATCATATTTTTGCAAAACCTTATCGAGCGCACCTTGTGTTCCACATTCTGCATATCCAGCAAAAATACGCGTAAAACCCTCTTTTTTTGCTTTGATAATCGCGCGCTCCATAGCAGGCGCGATTTTTGCAGGCCTATGATGAAATTCAGCGGGAAGGCAGGTCAAATCAATGTGATTGAGACCAAGTTGCGCAATAATACCCTGCACTTCGCGGGCAATCATACCGCATGCAATGACGCGAACGGGTTCTATGGCAACTGTATTTTCAATTTCACTTGACATTGTTCGTCGCTATTCCGTTTTTCTTCCACTGAATGTCACGGGCGCATAATGCATATTGAATTTTACACTTCAACGCGCTGCCACGCCAATCACACCAATTTCAAATGCAGGAAATCCTGCCCGTGTTTGTATAACGGTCCAACGTTCCCCAGTTAAAGTAAAGCGCCGAACAATTTTTGATGTGAGTGCGAATGCCGCCGCTCCAGCTTTGCCAATTCGTGCTTGGTAGACAACATAGCCTTTTTTGCGTCCTATCAGCCTAATATCATTGAGATAGGCAAAATGGCGTGGATCTTTGAGCGGCCGTGCTACTGGAATTCCAGGGCCTAGGGCATAACCGGCCCGGCCACCTTCGATCCAGCTCGCAGGAACAATGTAGCTGTTTTGGTCTTGGATAATACCGCGCGCTGTGAACTCTTCAGTCAGAGCGCTCCAACTCACGATTTGCCAGTCGGCATCAATTCGTGGGGTTGAGGTAAAAAATGGTCTGGTCAAAAATGCCGTATATGTCTGTAAAGCGATCACTGTCGCCAGGCATGGAACAGCGATTACGCCAACGAGAAAAATATTGCGGTAATGCTCTGTTTTTTTTTCGCTGAATGTGGCGAAGTGACAACCAATGAATGGAAAGGCGAACAAAAAGCCACTCAATGGCCAATGGGGCAGGCTACTCTCGCTGCTAAGCGCAATAAAACCAAATACAACCACAGGCACTGCTGCCACGATGGCAAGTGCTTTTTCTGCGATGTTTATTGGCCGCGCCAGCGACTTTGCTGTCAACCATAGCATTGCCAACCAAATGCCCGGGGTCAAATAAAGCAACTGCCCCAGCTGCATTGTAAAAAAATTTACCCAATAAAATGAAAATTCGCCCACCGCGCGTGCTGTTTGGAACTTGAACGAAATCCAATCATTTTGTGCGTTCCAAAGAATAGTTGGAAGTAATCCGCAGGCCGCAATACTGAGTGCAAGCCAAGGGCGGGGGGTGGACAGGATTTTTCTCAATTTCGGGTCTGACAGCATTATGATCAAAATTGAAAGACCAAACAATGCGGATTGGTATTTGCTCATGAGTGCAAACGCCATCGTCAAACCTGCTAGGCACCAATGGGTGTAAGGCATCGGCGCGTCATCCGTAAAGACAGGCAGCAGCAACCAAAACGTTAGAATCAAAAACAGATTGAGTGGCCCGTCCGGGACCACGAAATGACCGGCTGAAATAAAGAAAAATGGGGCAATACTATACCAAGCAACGGCAATTTGGCCTGCGCGTTCGCCATAGAGAAGCTTGGTAATGCGGAAAAGGTACCAGCCTGAGAGTGTCCCCATGATAACGTAAGGGAAGCGCACTACAAACGCAGCCTCGCTCCCTGTCAGCCAAACCATACATCTGGCCAGACCAAAAGCCAAAGCAGGATGGTCGAAATAAGACAGCGCCGGTACCCGGCTTATTGTAACAGCGTAAGCTTCATCGACGATAACAGGAAAGAAAGCACTGATTGCGAGCCTGATCAGCATCATCGCAACCAAAAGCACAACCACGCTTCCATCACGTGGTGTGTAAGGAAATAGCCTGCTAACAGCCCTCATCATGACCCATCACCACTGAAAAAAACCAGCTTGCCGGGTCAGAGAATTTGCATCTGCGCGCGAGCGATTACAACTGCGCTTGATTGTGTTTTCGCTTCATAAAGTCTTTGGCAGTTTCAACAGCCACCGCAGCATCGCGGCAATAAGCATCGGCGCCAACGGCTTTGCCAAACTCTTCGTTCAGTGGTGCGCCGCCAACCAGCACAATAAAATCATCGCGCATGCCTTTTTCGATCAAAGTGTCGATGACAACTTTCATGTAAGGCATGGTTGTGGTGAGAAGTGCTGACATGCCAAGAATGTCGGGTTTATGCTCTTCGATGGCAGCAAGGTAGTTCTCAACCGGATTGTTAATGCCAAGATCGACAACATCAAAACCAGCGCCCTCCATCATCATGCCGACAAGGTTTTTGCCGATATCGTGAATGTCGCCTTTAACAGTGCCGATTACCATTTTACCCATTTTAGGAGCGCCGGTTGCCGCCAAAAGCGGACGCAGCACAAACATACCGCCTTTCATGGCGTTGGCCGATAGCAGCACTTCGGGCACAAATAAGATACCATCGCGGAAGTCTTCACCAACAATGCGCATGCCTTCAACGAGAGCGTCGGTTAGCACTGAATAGGGTGTCCAGCCACGTTCGAGAAGCAGATTTACGCCTTCAACGATTTCCTCCTTGAGGCCATCGTACAGGTCGTCCATCATCTGCATGACCAGTTCATCATCGGGCAATTCTGACAGGATGATTTCTTCGTCGGCCATATTGAGAATCCTCTTTAATCGCGGCGAAGCGCGAACGTTGCCATCTATCTGATTATTTTCCGTAATTCGTCAAGGCTATAGCTTGATTACGACGCTGGTGCGACAAATTTGGCTAATGTCTTTGGTGTGTTAGCGACATAATCGGTGTCGTCTGTTGGCAAATGGCTGGCGCGACTTGACCTTTGCCAATATGCGCCAAGTTTAGGTTTGAAATCACGCATTATAAAGTAGGGATTTGCACCATGGACGGTGAACACGAAATCGCAATCGACTCAGTTGAGCTAACGGCGCGCCGTCAACGCGGCGAACGTGGCGGCGGTGCGCAGGCGCGCCGTGCTTTGCGTGGTGGTGGTGGCCCCGGCGCTTCGATGCCGTTTATCCAACGCAACATCAATGTTTACGAAGTGCTGAATGACGAGGCATTGGCAATTGTTGAAAACAATGCCGATATTATACTAGAGGAAACAGGGATAAACTTTCTTGATGATCCCGAAGCGCTGGATATGTGGCGTGCAGCCGGTGCCGATGTGCAAGGCCAGCGTGTGCGTTTTCCAAAGGGCCTGTGCCGTGAGCTGTTAAAAACCGCGCCTGCTGTGTTCACTCAGCACGCCCGCAATCCCGCGCGATCTGTGCAAATTGGCGGTAACGCCACGGTGTTTGCACCGGTTTATGGCCCGCCATTTGTTCGAGATTTGGAAGGTGTTCGCCGCTACGCAACGATTGAAGACTTTCGTAATTTTGTGAAATTGGCCTATATGGCGCCAAGCATGCACCACTCAGGCGGCACGGTTTGTGAGCCCGTGGATGTGGCAGTTAATAAGCGCCATCTCGATATGGTGCTGAGCCATATGCTGTATTCCGACAAACCTTTTATGGGCTCGGTCACAGCACCTGAACGCGCCGAAGACACTGTCGCAATGTGCCGGATTTTGTTTGGCAAAGAGTTTGTTGAAAACAATTGTGTTGTGATCAACCTTATCAATGCCAACTCCCCAATGGTGTTTGACGGCATGATGCTGGGTTCCGCAAAGGTTTACGCCCGCGCCAACCAAGCCTGTATTATTACACCCTTCATATTGTCCGGCGCGATGAGCCCGGTGACGGCAATTGGCACCATGACGCAGATTTTGGCTGAAGTTTTGGCAGGTGCCGCGTTCACGCAGCTTTGCCGCCCCGGTGCGCCGGTGGTGTTTGGCACTTTTGCATCGTCGATCTCTATGCAATCAGGCGCGCCGACATTTGGCACACCCGAGCCGTCCATTGTATCTTATGGTTGTGCCCAATTGGCGCGCCGTCTTGGCCTGCCTTATCGTACCGGTGGTGGCTTGTGCGCTTCAAAAGTGCCGGATGCGCAGGCTGCCTATGAAACCGCCAATACGCTCAACATGACCTTGCTTGCAGGCACCAATTTCGTGCTGCATTCGGCCGGTTGGATGGAGGGCGGGCTGGTGTCATCTTATGAGAAATTCATGATGGACATCGACCAGCTTGGCATGTTGCAGGCGATGGCTGCAGGTGTTGATATTTCAGAAAATGGCCAAGCGATGGACGCCATCCGCCAGGTTGGCCCGGGCAACCATTTTCTTGGTTGTGACCATACGCAGGATAATTTTCAGACGGCATTCTACCGCTCGCCTTTGGCAGACAATAATTCCTATGAGCAATGGCTGGCTGAAGGCGAAACCCGCGTTGAAAACCGTGCAAATAAACTCGTGCGGGAGTGGTTGGCTTCGTATGAAGCGCCGGAGATGGACCCAGACATTCAGGCCAAGCTAGAGGCATTTGTTGCGGCTAAAAAAGCCTCAATGCCTGACGCATTCACTTGAAAGGAGCCCGAGGATGCCCGGGCTAAAGTGGGCAAAATGATCCATCAAAGCGTGTGGCGGAGTGCGCGGCTGGATGTTGAGCAGTAAATGACAAGCAAGGCCGCGGTAAGATGCGGCCTGCTCGTATTAGCCCTTTGTGCGCCGGTTTGCCCGCTCGCGGGTTCTACCACCGCCCGCTTCATCAGCGGTTGTGTTGCGCAGCGGGCCGATTTTTTCGACGATCACATCCAATGTCAGTGCCGTGGTTGATTTGCGGTAGGCATCGAGCGCTTTGCGCATGGCGGCCAAATGCAGGGCAGACGTACCGCAGCATCCGCCGATAATTGCTGCACCACCATCAACCGCTAAACGCACATAATCGGCCATCAATTCCGGCGTGCCGGAATAGACAATCTCGGTGCCTTGAAATTGCGGAATACCGCAATTGCCTTTGACAATGACGCGTTTATCCGGCGCTGCGCCATGCATATCCATCAGCGACGCTAAAATATCCGATGCGCCAACGCCGCAATTTGCGCCAACGGCAATGGGTTGATCGGCCAAATCGCCAATGACACCATGAATATCACGTGGGTGGAGGCCCATCATTGTTTTGCCGGCAGTGTCAAATGATGCGGTGAATGTATAGGGCATGCCGACTTGGATGGCAGCTTCAGCGGCAGCACGCACTTCTTCGGGCGCGCTCATGGTTTCAATCCACGCGACATCTGCGCCACCGGCTTTGAGGCCGATCATCTGTTCGGCAAATGAACTGACCGCATCTTCATGGGTGAGCGCGCCGAGCGGCACGAATAATTCGCCGGTTGGGCCAACAGACCCTGCAACAATCACTTTGCGGCCCGCTTTATCAGCCACAGCGCGGGCGATTTTGGCGGCAGCCATGTTGATTTCATGCACGCGCGTATCAGCATGGTGCAGTTTCATGCGGTGGCGTGTGCCGCCAAAGGTGTTGGTCAAAATAATGTCGGCACCGGCATCAACAAAATCCTGATGCAGTTTGGTGATGCGGTCGGGGTGATCAATATTCCACAATTCCGGCGCATCGCCAGACATCAAACCCATCTGAAACAGATTGGTGCCGGTTGCGCCATCAGCCAGCAAAATGCCCTTTTCGGCGATGAGATCGAGGAGGGGGTTCGAAACGGTTTGCATGATAGGGCTTTCAAGAGATTACATGAGATAAAGACATAAAGAAATCTTTATGTGTGGTCAATTGACACCAATTCTTTTCTTCAGATTTCATGGAATTTTGAAATTAGTCATTCCCGCCTCTTTCTTGTGCGGGAACCTAGACTTTCTTCCTTAACTAGTTGTTCTAGAAGAAAGCTTAGACCCCCGCATGCGCGGGGGTGACTAAGTGGGTTAAGTTCCCAAACTCACTTCACCCGAAAATCAAAATGCTTGCGCACATGCTCTTGGATTTCCCACGTGCCTTTGAAATCATGCTCCACCACAAAGGCGTCGCCTGCTTGCACGGTGACGGGCGTACCGCCATCAGGCGTGATCACGATGCGGCCGGCAATCAACACCACATATTCATAATCGGTGTCAGTGGCGTGGTAGCTGCCGGGGCTGCATTCCCAAATGCCGGATACCATATTGCCATCGTTTGAGGTGTGCAGCACCCATGTTTTCATGGATGGCTTGCCCGCGGTGACAACCCAACCATCGAGATCAGCGGTGGAAAACTCTATGCCGTCGGTTGAGGGCAGGCGGGTGATGGTTTGCATGGGGTGGGGTTCCGTGTTGGGATTGTAAAGCTGTGATAGCTGGAATGGGAAAACGGTGCAAACCCTTCGTCCTTTGAGACGCGCTGAAGAAGCGCTCCTCAGGATGAAGGGTAAGTTAATTTGCGCATTAACAAAAATTGGCAAAGTTCAAATTCAGGCTTCTTTTAAAAACACATTCCAATCTCCTCCCCCCGGCGGGGCCCACCCCCCCCGCGTCTCGAAGGACGAAGGATTTCACAAATGCCAGACGTGTATATTTTGAAGTGCGCGGATGGCAGCTATTATGTTGGACTTGCGCAAGTTGATCTTGAAGGCCGCGTGTCAGAGCATAATATGGGTGTTGATCCCAAAGCTTACACTTTCAAACGCAGACCAGTGGTTTTGGTATTTAATGAAAACTATGACCGGTTTGATGATGCGATTGCGCGTGAACGCCAGATCAAAGGCTGGAACCGCGCCAAAAAAGAAGCGCTGATTGCCTATGATTATGATGGTTTGCCGAGTTTGGCCAAGAGCAGGAAAAAGAAACAATCTGATTTTTGAACTGTCCCCATCCTCCATCCTAAGGAGCCAAGCCCAATAATTCATCCTCAGTAACCAACCCCCATCCTTCATCCTGAGGAGCGCTCTTGGGCGCGTCTCGAAGGACGATGGATGGCATTTCTAATCTCAAAGCGGGCTTGAGCAAAATTCTGCGCAAAGCCTTCGCCCTTCGAGACGCCGCAAGAGCGGCTCCTCACGATGAAACAAGAGCGGCTCCTCACGATGAAAGGTGGGTTGGTTTCGGCTAGTTTTCAGAATTTTGACTACCCACGCGGTCAAAAAATCCTTCATGGTGAGGAGGCCCGAAGGGCCGTCTCGAACCACGGAGGATTTTGGGGTTGTGAAAAAAGTGCCGCAAATTCGGTGCGAACCCTTCGCCCTTCGAGACGCCGCAAGAGCGGCTCCTCAGGATGAAGGGTGGGGGGATTGTTTTGCTCGCGCAAAACTATTGCCCGCTTCCTCATTGGCTGGCTCATTCTGCAATCGCACCAGTTTTTATCGCGCGATTGAAAAGTTCAGCATATTTTCCAGAACTCCTGAAAGGGAAGTGTCTGCACCAAGCTGCAAGAAACTCTCGTTCCAATTCAAGCTCTTTCGCCTTCCTTAACATTATAGCGATTCTCATTGGAAAATATGGCGTAGGTATTTCACCTTGATTGCAATATCGCTTGAACGACTCGCTCACCGTATTGCATTGCCATTCAAAGTCATGATTTACGCTTTGCATAAATGCGCGAAAAGATATTTCGGGTTGATTATAAAAATCCGGTGCGCCAGAAGCTTGCCCATAATTGAAGCCTAGCTCTAACATTTTAGAAGCCGTATCGCGGATTGCAATTTTTGAAAGCCGATCCAGTTCCTCATCTGTTAAAACAGCCGAATTTGCAAATAAGTTCACTAAGCCTTGTATTTTCTCGGTTTGTAAAATGGAAAGTTGCATTAGACTTCACCCCCGCATCCTTGCCCCCTCCGCATCAAACGGCGGCAGCACGTTAATCCGTGCTTTCCGCCGTTCCCCCATAATCTCAATTTCAAACATGCCGTCGCTTTCGTCACCCGCAAGCGCTGCTGGCACGTAGCCTTGCGCCATGGAGGCTCCCACGTAGTGCGCGTAGCCGCCGGAGGTGACCCAGCCGACCACGCGCCAGCCGTCGCGGGTGGTGCCGGTGTCGGGGTTAACCGGGGTTTGTTTGCCGTCCGCATCAAAGCGCGGGGCGCCGAAATGGTGGGGGGCTTCTAGCACACCGTAGTCGGTGTTGGTTTTGGCCCAGATCGGTTCGTCGCCCATCACGTCGGCGTCAGCGGCATCGACGATGAACGAGACGCGCATCAGTTTGGGGCCGTCGGCCTTTTCGCGGGTTGCAGCTTCGCGCCCGATAAAGTCGCCTTTGTTGAGTTTAATGAAGCGCTCCATGCCGCCCTCGAACGGGCCGTAAATCGGGCGCAATTCGCGGAACCAAGTTGGGAAGTTTTTTTCGAGCCGCATCGATAGCAGCGCGCGCATGCCGAAATCGACAAGGCCGTGCTCTGCGCCTGCCGCTTTGATCGCATCATAAATGCGGCGCTGGCCGGCCGGTTTCATCCAGATTTCATAGCCCAAATCGCCGGTATAAGTGACGCGGTTGACGATTGCGGCAACGCCCGCAACATCCATCTCGCGGCAATCCATGAATTTGAATGCGGCGTTGGAGATATCCACATCAACAAGTTGTTCGAGCACTTTGCGGGCGTTTGGCCCGGCAATCGAAAGGCCGACAAGCTGCTGGTGGTGGCGGGTGATTTGTACCGAGCCGTCTTTAGGTAGATGCTTTTCAAACCAGCGCATATGGTAGCGCTGCGCGGCGGTGGAACCGAAGATCATGAATTTATGTTCAGCCAGCCTTCCAATCGTAAAATCACCGATGATTTTGCCAAATTCATTGAGCATGGGCGTCAGCACCAGCCGCCCAAGTTTGGGCAGGCTGTTGCACATGAGATGGTCGAGAAAGGCTTCCGCGCCCGCGCCTTCCACGGTGTATTTGGCGAAGTTTGCAATTTCGGTGACGCCGCATTTTTCGCGGGTTTGGCGCACTTCATTGCCGATATGCTCAAAATCATTGGAGCGGCGAAATGATAAAATGTCTTTGGCCTCTGTGCCTTTTGGCGCAAACCAGAGCGGGGTCTCTAAGCCCCATGTGTCGCCCATCACGGCGTTGTTGTCGTGGCGCATCACATCATAAAGCGGGGTTGATTCGGCAGGCCGCGCGGCGGGAAGTTCCTCGTTCGGAAAGCGGATTGAGAAGCGGCGCGAATAATTCTCGCGCACTTTGGCGTTGGTGTAGCGCAGCGTCGCCCATTCGCCGAAACGGGCAACATCCATGCCCCAAATGTCGGCGCCGGGGTCGCCGTTGACCATCCATTGTGACAGCGCGTGGCCAACGCCGCCACCTTGTGAGAAGCCCGCCATTACGGCACATGCAACCCAGAAATTGGTGAGGCCCGGCACCGGCCCGACAAGCGGGTTGCCATCGGGCGCAAAGGTGAACGGCCCGTTGATGATTTTTTTAATGCCGGTTTTTTCAAGCGCGGGAAAATGCTTGAAGCCGATTTCGAGCGAGGGCGCGATGCGCTCCAAATCAGGCTCGAGCAATTCCTGCCCAAAGCTCCACGGCGCTTCTTTGGGCGACCATGGTTTGCAAGCTTTTTCATAGGTGCCGAGCAGAATGCCGTTGCGCTCTTGCCGGGTGTATATTTCGCCTTTGAAATCAATGACGCCGATCATTTCGCGGCCCGTGGATTTATTATATTCAACCACTTCAGGGATGTCTTCGGTGAGGAGATACATATGCTCCATTGCCAGCACCGGCAATTCAAGGCCCACCATACGGCCAACTTCACGTGCCCATAGCCCGCCCGCATTGACCACGTGTTCGCAAGTGACGGTGCCTTGCTCGGTGACGATGTTCCACATGCCGTCAGCGTTTTGCGTGATTTCCACCACGCGGTTGCGCAGCACAATGTCTGCGCCCAAAATCTTGGCGGCTTTAGAGTAAGCAATCGTGGTGCCGTACGGGTCAAGATGGCCTTCAACCGGATCCCACATCGCGCCAACGAAGTTTGTCTCGTCCATCAGCGGGAACATGGCTTTGGCTTCAGACGGCGTAATCAGCTCGGTTTGCATGCCGAGATAGCGGCCTTTGGCATGGGCAAGGCGCAGAAAATCCATCCGCTCTGGCGTGTCAGCCATCATCACGCCGCCGGTGAGATGCAAGCCGCAGGATTGGCCGGAAAGCTCTTCGATTTCTTTGTAAAGCTGCACGGTATAGGCCTGCAACTTGGCCACATTCGGGTCGCCATTCAGCGTATGAAACCCGCCCGCCGCATGCCAGCTGGAGCCGGAAGTGAGCTCAGAGCGCTCAATCAAGCAAACATCGGTCCAGCCTTCGCGGGCAAGGTGATAAAGCACCGAGCAGCCAACAACGCCGCCGCCAATGACAATTGCGCGATAATGAGATTTCATGGGGTCACCTGTGAGTTCGTGCGTTGAACCATCAACAGCGCGAGAAAAAATGCAACGACGGCCACTGCGGCATAGATGCCATATCCAATGGAAAAGCCAGCCACGCCGGAAATGCCGCCATAGACCAATGGCGCAATAATGCGAAATGGTGCGCCGATCATTGACAATGTGCTGATGGCGGCGGCGGCGCTGGCGGGCGCTAGTTTGGGGGCAAGCGCAAATCCTGCGGGCACAATGCAGGCTGTGCCGAGGCCGACAACTCCAAAGCCGATTATAGAATGCGCAAAGCCGGTGGACAGAACCACATTGGCCAATCCGATGAGAATGATGGCGAGCGAGATCACCAGCAGTTTTTCATCGCCGATTTTGGCGCGCAGGGCATCGCCGGCAAAACGGGTGATGGCTTGCACAATCGCGTAAACTGTTGCGCCAGTTCCGGCATAGGCGGCGAGGGCAGGGGTCTCAGCAGCAAGCGTTTTGGCAGAAAAATTGATCACCGAAACTTCTACTGCGATGGATATGCCAACAATGGTGCTCAGCAAAATGAATGTGGTTGACGGCTTGAACCACGATTGGCCGGAGGCAGCTTCGGTGGGCCCGCGGTCAGGCGTTGCTTTGACAACAACCAGCATTGCCGCCCCATAGGCTATAAAGCCGGCCAGAGCGGTGATCGTGACTCCGAACATAACCGATAAATAGCTGCCAAGAATTGCACCGCCTGCAACTCCAACAGACGACATGGCATGAAAGCTGGATAATACTGGAAAGCCGCCTTCCCGTTCGACTGCGATGCCTTCGCTGTTCATCACCAAGTCAACACTTGCCACTAAAAAGCTGAACATAAACAGCGCAGCAAACAACATGAACGCCGAATTTGCGTGGAGTAATACTGAAAGGCAAAAAGCGGCTAGGGCCAGCAATAAAAGTAAACGGCGCTTGAGGCTGATTTTGACAAGTACACGGCCCGCAACGGCCATTCCAGCAATTCCTGCGATTCCAAAGCCGACGAATGCTACGCCTAAAGCTTCAGGCGACAAGCCAGAATTGCTTGCGACGACTGGCACGGAGCCGCTCATCAGGCCAAGCCCCAGCCCAAAGCACAGGAATGTGATAGCAACAGCAGTGCGCGGGCTAAACATTAGAATTTAGTGGTGCAAAGAACACCCCTCTTTGTCGCCATCTTCTGCGACAGAGAGGGGTAACCTGGCCGCCACAGGGATCTCAGAAAATTATACACCATCAAAAATCGGTCGGCGCGCCGCCTTCTGATTTGCGGCGGGCGACGAAATCATCAAGTTCAGAACGGATGGTGTCGTCCATAGGCGCAGGCTCAAATTCAGCCAAAATGCGCTGGCCCAATTTATAGGCGCGCTCGTAAGTTTGCACGATGCCATTGTCGCGCCAGTTTTCAAAGTTGGACCAATCAGACAAAAATGGCGCGTAAAACGCAGTCTCATAGCGGTCTTGCGTGTGCTGCGTGCCGAAGAAATGGCCGCCGGGGCCAACCTCGCGAACGGTTTCAACAGCCAGCGCTTCCGGACTCCAGTCAACGGGTTTCATATAGGCGGACAATTGCTGAATTTGCTCGCAATCAATGATGAATTTTTCAAACGATGCGCAAAGCCCGCCCTCCAGCCAGCCCGCTGCATGGTAGACGAAATTGGTGCCGGACGTGAGCGCCGCAAACAGTGAATGCGATGATTCAATCATCGCCTGGGCATCAACGCAATTGGTGGCGTTGGTGTTGGATGAGCGCAACGGCAAATTGTAGAACCGTGCCATTTGGCCAGTCATCTGTGTAGCGCGGATATAATCCGGTGTGCCAAATGCGGGCGCACCGGTTTTCATATCCACGTTGGATGAAAACGTGCCGATGGCGCAGGGCGCACCCGGATTGACGCATTGCAGCAGCACAATGGCAATCAACGCCTCAGCGATAGATTGCGCGACAGTGCCAGCCATGGTGATCGGGCTCATCGCGCCGGCCAAAGTGAAGGGCGTTATGATCACTGGTTGGCCTTTGCGGGCCATGCGCATTGCGCCGTCGAGCATCGGCAAATCATGTTTCAGCGGCGACGTCGAGTTGATGTTGGTGAACATACGCGGCTTGGCGGCAAACTCAGCGTCGCTTAGACCGCCAGCAATACGCACCATTTCCATCACATCTTCGATGCGTTCTGTGCCAAGTGAATAGGCATGCACCACTTTGTCAGACATGGTCAGCTGGTCATAGAGACAATCCAGATGCCGCACAGAGGGGTGGCTGTCGAGCGGCTCAACTTGGTAGCCTGCATGAACGTGAATGCAGTTGAAATAATGCGTCAGTTTAACCAGCTTTTGGAAATGCTCGCGCGTGCCGGAAACGCGGCCTGTCATCATGTCGGAATAATTCGGCGGTGAAGCAATGGAAGCGAAAATCACGTGATTGCCGCCAAACGGCAGGGCCTTTTCAGGATTACGCGGCGTAATGGTGAATTTGGCTGGCGCAAGTTTGATTTTCGCCATTACAAATTCGCGGTCCATTCGGATGCGCGCGCCCTCGGCATGGCGGTTTTCAATGATCACGCCATCGGGTATGAATGCTTCGAGAACAGCAATCGCCTCAAGATTGAGAAATTCGATGCCAATATCCTCGAGGATTGTCATCGCAGCGTTGTGAATGGCGAGCACGCCTTCCATCGGCAAAGGCTCAGTCGGTCTATCAGGGTTTTCAGGCACGCCCCACGGCATTTGAGAAACGGCCGCACCACCGCGCCTTGCATTAGCAGAGCGTCCACCACGACGGACGCGTTCACCGGAAGCAGCTGCATTCCGGGTTTCAGGCAAAGCAGAATCAGTGGTCATTTAGGGGTGCCAAATTTTTAATGTGTAGACATAATGGCGCGTGCCCAAAATTGCGCTTGGCTGGCCGCGACGCACACGAAAAATCATATGACGCAAACAGGCCAGCCTAGTCTAGGTTATAAACGGACGTCAGGCAGCCTGTGTATGAACAGCCGGTGTAACCATGGCGCCGATCAAAGCTTGCATCGACAAAGTGCCAAGCGGTTTGCCGTTG
>JANOPZ010000078.1:0-7865 GCA_031422195.1 Limoniibacter sp.
AAACTCAGAGCATCCTCGCATTATGAAGGCCAATGAGCCGCATTTACCCCTAACACAAATAAAGCATATTGTTGCGACGATTAACGAATGTGCTGAACAAGGGCGAATTGCTGATCTTCACTTGTTGATTGAAAGCCTTGACATTGGCTTTAAATACACAACTCATGCACCAGTCTTACTTGATCGCGTGGTGATTGAACAATAACCCAACTTTGTGTCGTTCCCCGACACAGCGCTCGCAGGTCAGTCGCCGGGCATAAGTGAAGCAGATGATGGCGTTTGGGCCAGCCCATTCATGCACCACGATCTTGGGCACATGGACGTGATGCAAAAAACCTTCCAACCGATCAACGATCCCGTCGGCCTAGGGTCGTCACTATGTCTTAGGTTCAATATGTCCCCTATGTCTCAGGTCCGTAAACAGTGGAGCTGGAGGAGAGGAAGGGATTTGAACCCTCGAGACGGTTTCCCATCTACGCCCTTAGCAGGGGCGCGCCTTCGACCACTCGGCCACCTCTCCAACAATTATTGGCAATAGCGGGCGCGATGGGTTGGGGCAAGGGGAAAAACGCGGTGGGAAGTCTGTTAGCCCTGTTACCTTAAAACCCAAGTTTATGAGGGCACTTGCAATAAGTGAACGCTCGTTTTATTAATGGTCTTGGATCTGGGAGGATTTCATGGGGCGGACAGCGGGTTCAACAGGCTTAAAGACTTCAGCAAAAATCAGAGAAACCGCGCTGACCTTAATTGCCCGGCACGGCTTTGAAGCCATGTCGATGCGGGATCTCGGCGCGGCGGTTGGTGTTGGGGCCCCTGCCCTTTACCGCTATTACCCGACTAAGCAGGCGCTGTTGTTTTCCTTGCTCAACACGCATCTGGATGAATTGGCAGTGTCATGGGCAGCGGCAAACAACGCCAAAAATACTGCCGGCACACGCCTCAACGCCTTTGTAGCAAATCATATCGCATTTCATGTGGAGCGCCGCATGTCGACACAAGTTTCAAACCTTGAACTTCGTGCGCTCGACAAAGAAAACCTGACAGTCATTTTGTGCAAGCGAAATGATTATGAAAAGGAATTACGCGTCATTTTGCGCACTGGCCATCAGGCTGGCGACTTTCAGGTTGCAGATGTTACGCTCACAGCAATGGCCATTATTCAAATGATCACCGGCGTTGTGGTATGGTTTAGGCCCGCCGAGAAAATGCCGGTATTGGGGGTGATTGAGAACTATCAGATTTTGGTCGCGCGGCTGGTTGGGCAAGAAGGGGCTTGAGTATGTATCATCATTCGATGAATTTTGGCTTGGGCGCAGATATTGATGCACTGCGCGATATGGTTCAACGGTTTGCTCAAACAGAAATTGCGCCGCTTGCAGAAGCCACCGACAAAGACAATGCATTTCCAATGCATCTCTGGAAACGCTTCGGCGATTTGGGACTGCTTGGCATTACGGCTGACCCTCATTTTGGCGGAACTGGCCTTGGTTACTTGGCGCATGTTGTGGCGGTTGAGGAAATCAGCCGCGCTTCCGCATCTATTGGGCTTTCTTATGGCGCGCATTCTAACCTTTGCGTCAACCAAATTAACCGCTGGGGCACACAGGCCCAAAAGGCAAAATATCTACCAAATCTCTGCTCGGGTGAAAACGTCGGTGCGCTTGCGATGAGTGAGCCCGGCGCAGGCTCAGACGTCGTGTCGATGAAATTGCGGGCTGATAAAACCGGCAAAGATTATGTGCTGAACGGCACCAAAATGTGGATCACCAACGGGCCGGATGCACATACACTGGTGGTCTATGCCAAAACCGATGTTGCGGCCGGTTCTAAAGGCATTACTGCATTCATTATTGAGCGCGGCATGGCGGGGTTTTCCTCTTCGCCAAAGCTCGACAAGCTTGGCATGCGCGGCTCTAACACATGTGAATTGGTGTTCAATAATTGCGAAGTGCCAGTCGAAAATGTGCTTGGCACAGTTGGCCAAGGCGCAAAGATTCTTATGAGCGGGCTGGATTATGAGCGCGTGGTTCTGGCCGCAGGGCCACTTGGGCTGATGGCGGCGGCGCTGGATTTAGCCGCGCCCTATACGAGGGAGCGCAAACAATTTGGCCAGCCAATTGGTTCGTTTCAACTGGTACAGGGCAAGCTCGCCGATATGTACACCACGCTGAATGCCTGCCGCGCATATGTTTATGCCGTTGCGGCAGCGTGTGACCGCGGCGAAACAACCCGTAAGGATTCAGCGGGCTGCATTCTTTATGCCGCAGAAAAAGCAACGCAAGTTGCGCTAGAAGCCATCCAATTGCTTGGTGGCAATGGCTATATCAACGACTACGCCACAGGGCGCATTTTGCGTGATGCCAAACTTTATGAAATTGGTGCCGGCACATCTGAAATCCGCCGGATGCTCATCGGGCGTGAAATGCTGGGTGAGAGTTAAAATGGCAGGTAAACATAATTTGCCATTTAAAGAAAATTATGACATTTTACATTTGAAATGGCAGGAGTTGTAGTCAATGGCTAATCGTGAAGGTTTTGAAGAAGAAAGCCCAGCTTATGCAGCTTTCAGGAAAAACGGGCCGGAGCCTGTCGTTGAGCGCGTCAAAATAAGCGATGGCGGCCGACTGGTCATACCGGCGGTGATGCGTGCTGCGATGAAAGTAGAAGTTGGTGATACGGTGACATTGCGGCTGCTGCCTGACGGCGAATTGCAAATTGTTTCCAAGGCAGCAGCGATAGCAAAAGCGCACGCAATCGTTCGCCAATTTGTGCCCGACGGTGTTTCGGTCGTTGATGAGCTTATTGCAGAGAGAAGGGCGGAAGCTCAAAAAGACATTGATGATGCGCTGGAATATTTGGCTAGAAAAGCAGTAAGCGAAAGCGCCAAGTGAGCATGCGCGTTATCGACAGTTCGGTAATTATTGCAGTCTTACTCAAAGAAACAGGCTCTGAAGTTGCTATCCCCATTGTTTTTGGTGGCAACATGAGTGCGGTAATACATGCTGAAATCTATATGAAATGCGCAATGAAAGGCATACCTTTCGAATTTGCGGCCAAATTGATGGGCAACATGCAGATTGAGGTCTTTCCACTTTCCGCGGATTTGGCAATAAAGGCAGGCGAACTAAAACTGGACAAACGGTTTTGGCCGCTTTCTTTGGCCGACTGCATTTGCATTGCCTTGGCCATTGAGAAATCGGCCACACTCGTCACCGCTGACCGTGCATGGCTTGACCTGAAGTTGCCCTGCCCTGTCGAGGTTATCCGCTGATGCCGGCGATTAAATCAGCCGTCAATACATCTTCACCTGTATTCCGCGAAAATGCGGCGGCGATGCAGGTTCTGGTGGCTGAAATGGCGGCACTTGCGGCTAAAACCGCGTTTGGCGGCGATGAAAAATCGCGCGCGCGCCATGTTGGCCGGGGCAAGATGCTGGCGCGTGAGCGATTGAATGGCTTGATTGATGCCGGCTCGCCGTTTTTGGAAATCGGGGGCTTTGCTGCACATGGGCTTTACAGCGAAAACGTTCCGGCAGCAGGGATCATCACCGGTATTGGCCGTATATCTGGGCGCGAATGTATGATTGTGATCAATGATGCCACTGTCAAGGGCGGCACCTATTACCCGATGACGGTGAAGAAGCATTTGCGGGCGCAAGAGATCGCGCTGCAAAATCGCCTGCCGTGTTTGTATCTGGTTGATAGCGGCGGCGCGAACCTGCCGAACCAAGACGAGGTGTTTCCAGACCGCGAACATTTCGGGCGCATCTTTTATAACCAAGCGCAGATGAGCGCGGCGGGCATTGCGCAAATAGCTATTGTTATGGGCTCCTGCACGGCGGGCGGCGCTTACGTTCCCGCTATGAGTGATGAGACGATTATTGTGCGCGGCACTGGTACCATATTTCTTGCCGGGCCGCCTTTGGTGAGGGCAGCAACGGGCGAAGTTGTGACGGCGGAAGATTTGGGCGGAGCCGACGTGCACACGCGGCTTTCAGGTGTTGCCGACCATTTGGCTGAAAATGACGCGCATGCTCTTTGGATTGCGCGGCGCATTGTGGCTAACCTCAACCATGTGAAAACGCCGAACATTGCGCTGCAAAAATCGCGCGCGCCCCTGTTTGATGCGTCAGAACTTTACGGCATCGTCGGCACAGATTTGCGCAAATCCTATGACGCCCGCGATGTGATCGCGCGTCTGGTGGACGGTTCTGAGTTTGATGAATTCAAGGCCAATTACGGCACAACCTTGGTGACCGGTTTTGCCCATTTGCACGGCATTCCCGTAGGAATTATTGCCAATAATGGCGTGTTATTTTCTGAAAGCGCACAAAAAGGTGCGCATTTTATTGAGCTGTGCTGCCAGCGGCGTATTCCATTGGTGTTTTTGCAAAACATCACAGGCTTTATGGTGGGGCGCAAATATGAGGCGGGCGGCATTGCCAAAGACGGCGCAAAACTGGTGATGGCGGTTGCCAATGCCGCCGTACCGAAAGTAACCGTCATCATTGGTGGCTCATTTGGTGCAGGCAATTACGGCATGTGCGGACGCGCGTTTAACCCAAGATTTTTATGGTTGTGGCCGAATGCCCGCATTTCAGTGATGGGCGGCGAGCAAGCCGCGACCGTGCTGGCACTGGTGAAACGCGACGGTATTGAGCGCAACGGCGGCACGTGGAGCGCTGAAGAGGAGGCCCAATTCCGCGCGCCGATCTTGGAGAAATATGAGCGCGAAGGCCACCCGCTGTATTCCAGCGCCCGGCTTTGGGATGACGGCATAATCGACCCTGCCAAAACGCGCGATGTGCTGGGGTTGAGTTTAAGCGCGGCGCTGAATGTTGAGGTGGGTGAGACGCGGTTTGGTGTGTTTAGGATGTAATTGATTATTTGATCGCAATATGATATCATAATGATATCAATCTTTTTTGTTCGGAGATATAAATGGGGCAGATTTTGGTGCGCGGGTTTGACAGTTCTGTGTTGGATGACCTGAAAGCAAGGGCCAAAGCAAATAAGCGGTCTGCTGCTGCTGAAATACGCATGATAGTTGAGCAGGAACTTCTCCGCAAAAACAGCGTCGCCTCGCTGCGTAGCAAATCAATACTGGAACTTGCCGGCTCACATCCAACAAACAGGACAGCGCAGGAAATAGTTTCAGAGATAAATTCACTTCGTGAAGAGTGGCGATGATAAATGCTGTTGAACTCAGATCGAACCTATCTGGATTCTAATGCGGTAATTGCAATCATAGAAAGCCAAAGCAAACTTTCAAATTCCCAGTTGAGTTTTATAAAAGGAATTGATGACGGTAGCGTTGACTGTGTGAGCAGTGATTTGGCCCTGGCAGAATGCCTTGTTCTGCCGCTTCGTCAAAAAGACGAAAAGAAACTGGCAGACATGTTGATCTTTTTCAGTGAAGGGGATGTTTTACCAATTATTCCCTTCACGCGGAAACTCTTTATTCGCGCTGCAGAAATCAGAGCTGTTTCAAATGTAAAAATGCCTGATGCTTTGCATATTGCCTGTGCGGATGTTACAAATTGTACCGTCTTTATGAGTGCGGATGCGGGAATACGCCTGCCAAAGGGAATGCGCAGAGTTGCATTTCAGGATTTGGTTTCATGACCCCCCTCACCCGCCTCCTCATCGCAAACCGTGGTGAAATCGCGTGCCGGATTATTCGCACAGCGCGGGCAATGGGCGTTGAAACTGTTGCGGTTTTTTCCGATGCCGACAAAAACGCGCTGCATGTTGGACAAGCCGATCAAGCGGTTCGCATTGGCGGGGCGGCGGCAAGCGAGAGCTATTTGCGCGGTGACGTGATCATCAAAGCGGCGCTGGAAACTGGCGCAAATGCGATCCATCCTGGCTATGGGTTTCTATCAGAGAATGCAGCGTTTGCCGATGCGGTTGAGGCGGCGGGGTTGATTTTTGTGGGGCCGAGGGGTGACTCTATTCGCGCTATGGGCTTGAAAGATGCTGCAAAGCGCCTGATGGAAAAGGCCGGAGTACCGGTGGTGCCGGGCTATCATGGCGAGGCGCAAGAACTTGTTGTTTTGGCCGGTAAGGCCAATGAAATTGGCTATCCAGTTTTGATCAAAGCTGCGGCAGGCGGCGGCGGTAGGGGCATGCGGCTTGTTGAAACGCCAAGCGATTTTCGTGAGGCTTTAGCGTCGGCAAAGCGCGAGGCGAAGTCGGCATTTGGAGATGAACGGGTTTTGGTTGAAAAATACATCACCAACCCGCGCCATATTGAGGTGCAGGTATTTGGCGATGCGCACGGCAATGTTGTGCATTTGTTTGAGCGCGATTGTTCGGCGCAGCGCCGCCACCAAAAAGTGATCGAAGAGGCCCCTGCTCCGGGAATGACGGCAGAAGTGCGTATAGCCATGACGGATGCTGCGGTGAAAGCTGCTAAAGCGATCAATTATCGCGGGGCTGGCACGATTGAATTTGTGGTGGATGGCAACGGCCCGCTCAGGTCCGATGGTTTCTGGTTTATGGAAATGAACACAAGGTTGCAGGTTGAGCATCCAGTGACAGAAGAAGTGACCGGCGTTGATTTGGTCGAGTGGCAATTGCGGGTGGCGCGGGGTGAAAAATTGCCGCTGGCCCAAGACGAGATCAAACTTAACGGCCATGCGTTTGAAGTGCGGCTTTATGCTGAAGATGCCGCCAAAGGCTTTTTGCCTGCCACGGGGACGTTGCACCATTTGAAATTCGGCGGTGTGCGGATCGAAACGGGTGTGCGGCAAGGTGATACTGTTTCGCCATTCTACGACCCGATGATTGCGAAAATTGTGACGCACGGCGCGACGCGCAAAGAAGCGCTGGATGAATTGGTTGGCGCACTTGAAACCACTGAAATTGCAGGAACAATTACCAATCTCGGCTTTTTGGTGGCTTTAGCCAAAGACAGCGATTTTGAAGCTGGCCACGTTGATACCGGCATGATTGGCCGCAAGATCGCAGCGCTGACTTCTAAGCTGGACGCAGCACCAGACCAGCTGGCAAAAGCGTTTTTGACTGCGAGTGGTTTGGCCAAGCCAAAGTCTGATGATGTTTGGGATAGACTGCAAAACTACCGTCATTTTGCTTTTGAGCCATTTGCCGTGATGCTGGGTCTAAATGACGAAAGGCTAACCGCGGCTATTACAATTAGCGGCGATAAAGTACGTTTATCATTTGGCGATGCAACACTGGCCCTTGCGCTTCCGGACGCAGCAGGTGTTGTGGACGGCACAGCACTTTGGCGCGAACATGTTTCGGTTTTCGCAAAAGGTCATACATTGGACTTTCAAATTCCCGACCCGTTTGCAATTGCACAGCAAGCTAACGGCTTCAGCAAGATGACTGCGCCCATGCCGGGCTTGGTGAAAGCTGTCTATGCCCAAATCGGACAAAGTGTTGCCAAGGGCGATCCACTTTTGGTGCTTGAGGCCATGAAAATGGAGCATGTGATTGTGGCTGCGCGTGATGGTATTTTGGCCGAGATTGCCATTATTGGAAGCCAAGTCAGTGATGGTGCTGTGTTGGCAGTTTTTGAAGGTGAGTGATCTGGACACTGTGTATACAGTCATCAGGCTGCCCGGCCATTGCGCCAACCAGTAGCGCAGCATATTTCTAAAACGAAAACGCACCATCCTTAAATTAAGAAAGCATTCGAAATGAAAATAGCATACACCGCTCACGCAACCGCCAACGGCAATGGCCGCAACGGACTAAGTGCCACCGATGATGGCCGCGTTACCGTTACTTTGGCAACGCCAACCGAAATGGGCGGCTCTGGCAAAGGCACCAACCCTGAGCAGCTTTTCGCCACCGGTTATGCGGCATGTTACCTTGGCGCGATGCGCTATGCCGCCG
>JANOPZ010000079.1:0-78488 GCA_031422195.1 Limoniibacter sp.
TATCAACCTTGACAGCCATGTATCGCGCATCGATCTCGTCGGTAAAGACGCCATCGTGGTGCGCGACGGCAAGCAAGTGACGGAGTTTAAGGACGGCATTTTGCCATGGGCTTACCAGCATAATGTGGCTTTGGTGTTTGACGAATATGATGCGGGCCGCCCCGATGTGATGTTTGTGATCCAGCGTGTGCTTGAATCCGCAGGGCGTTTGACCCTGCTTGACCAAAGCCGCGTGATCACGCCTCACCCGGCCTTCCGTATTTTTGCAACGGCAAACACGGTGGGCTTGGGTGATACGACCGGGCTTTACCACGGAACACAGCAGATCAACCAAGCCCAAATGGACCGCTGGTCAATCGTAACCGTGCTGAATTATCTGGCGCATGATAAAGAAGCCGCGATTGTGACTGCCAAAGCCAAAAGCTTTGACACCACCGATGGCCGCGTGACCGTGAGCCGGATGGTCCGCGTTGCGGAAATGACCCGTGCCGCGTTTATCAATGGCGATCTTTCCACCGTGATGAGCCCGCGCACGGTGATCACGTGGGCCGAAAACGCCGAGATTTTCAGTGATATTGGTTTGGCCTTCCGGCTGACATTTTTGAACAAATGCGACGAATTGGAACGGCCTTTGGTGGCTGAGTTCTATCAGCGCGCATTTGGCAAAGAACTGCCCGAAAGCGCTGTGTCGCTGGTGCTTGGCTAATATCTGATGGCAGGCCCCGGGGATAATTCAGGGCGCAATGGCGCTGCAGCTGCACAGCTTTCAGAGCCGCTGAAACGCGCGATTACGGGTTGCGTACGTGCGCTTTCTGAATCGTCTGAAATTGAGGTTGGTTTCTCCCGCGATAAACCTGCGCTTGTTGGCAATTCTGCACGGTTGCCCGAGTTTTCACGCAAGCCCACCGTTGAAGAGATCGGCATTGTGCGCGGCATGGGCGACGCCATGGCCTTGCGCAAATCGCGGCATAATTCACGCATTCACGCCAGTTTAATGCCGCAATCAGATGAAGCCCGCGCGGTTTATGATGCTGCCGAGCAGGCCCGCGTTGAGGCGATTGGCGCAAATGCGCTTGAAGGCGTTGGCGACAATCTGGCGATGATGCTGGAAGATAAATATAAAAAAGCCAATCTTGGGTCAGTCCGCAGCCGTGAAGAAGCACCGATGGCAGACGCCGTTGCGATGCTGATGCGGGAAGCGCTGACAGGCCGCGCGCCGCCGCCGTCGATCAGGCCAGTGGTTGAGCAATGGCGCTCGTTCATTGAAGAAAAAGCAGGCACCGGCCTTGCCAATATGCGCCCGCAGCTCGACGACCAAGAGGCATTTGCCCGCCTTGTGCGGGATTTGCTGACTGCATTTGATATGGCGGAACCTTTGGGCGATGAGCCTGATGAAGGCGACAACGACGAAAATAATGATGACGCGCCATCGAATGATGAAAGCGGCTCTGAAAACGGTGATGAGGCTGAAGGCGCAGACAAGGCCGAAGCCGAAGACAGCGAGCAATCTTCCGACGAACAACAAGAGGGCGAGACGGAATCAGCTGATGCCAGCGCTGATGAATTTGTTGAGGACGACCAAGACAATCAAGATGAGATGACGCCCGGGGAGGCGACGCGACCTGAGCCTTCGGATTTTTCCGGCCCGCAAACCGATTATAAAATTTATACCAAAGAGTTTGACGAAATCATTGGTGCCGAAGATTTATGCGACGAGGCTGAACTCGACCGCCTCAGGGCTTTTCTCGACAAGCAGCTTGCCAATATGCAGGGCGTTGTTGGCCGCCTCGCCAACAGGTTACAGCGGCGTTTAATGGCGCAACAAAACCGCTGGTGGGAGTTTGACCTGGAAGAAGGGTACATCGACCCTGCCAAGCTGCCGCGTGTGATTATTGATGAGATTGCAGGATCGTTTGCCCCGCTGTCGTTCAAGCGTGAGCATGACACTAATTTTCGCGATACTGTTGTCACATTGCTGATTGATAATTCTGGCTCAATGCGCGGACGCCCGATTACTGTTGCTGCAACCTGCGCTGATATTCTGGCGCGCACGTTGGAGCGGTGCGGTGTTAAGTGTGAGATATTGGGTTTTACCACCAAGGCGTGGAAGGGCGGTTCTGCGCGCGAAAAATGGATCCATGCTGGAAAGCCCATAACGCCGGGGCGGCTGAATGATTTGCGCCATATCATCTATAAATCGGCAGATTCGCCATGGCGTCGCTCACGGCGCAATCTTGGCCTGATGATGCGTGAGGGGCTTCTTAAAGAAAATATTGATGGTGAAGCCTTGGTTTGGGCCCATGGGCGATTGCTGGCCCGCCGTGAGCAGCGCCGTATTTTGATGATGATTTCAGACGGTGCGCCGGTGGATGACAGCACATTGTCGGTAAACCCCGGCAATTATCTAGAGCGGCATTTGCGGGACGTGATTGCGCATATTGAAGATAAAAGCCCGGTTGAGCTGATCGCCATTGGTATTGGCCATGATGTGACGCGCTATTATAAACGTGCGGTAACGATTGTGGACGCGGAGGAACTTGCCGGTGCGATGACCGAGCAATTGGCAGATTTGTTTTCAGACAAGCCGGCCAAAACCAAAGCCCGCAGCTTTAAGGCGGCTAAGCGATGAGGTTTTGGACGGCAATTTTGGCGGGGCTGATCGGATTTTCAAACCCGGTCTTTGCAAAAGATTTTACCGCGGATGTTACAATTTACCCGATTGATAATTTCCAAATTGGCTCGTCAGAGGTCAATTTCGGCAAACTGACTTACATCGGCGGTTTCGCCATGACGTCGGAAAACCGCAATTTTGGTGCGTTGTCGGCCATTCGTATTCTGGACGGCTCGGACACAAAGTTTGTGGCCGTGGCTGACACCGGGTTTTTTATCAGTGGAACGGTTCTGCGCGATATGTCGTTAAAACCGGTCGGTGTGGGCGCGCTAAATTTCCATGAGTTGCCGGACATGAAGGGCCGGTTTTCGAACTCAAAATGGGAAGTAGATTCAGAGTCACTTGTGATCGATGGTGATCGCGCCATTATCGGTTTTGAGCGCTTTCATCGGTTAAGCATGTTTCCTTTCGACGGTGTTACGCTTGGCGCAAGCATAAAAAATCTCGATTTCGTCATTCCAAAACGCGAGTTGCGTGACAATCGTGGGTTTGAAACCTTGGCTCGCGCACCGGCAAATAGCCCGCTCAAAGGGGCACTTATTGCTGTGTCTGAAAAGAGCATTGATCAGCAAGGCAATATTTTGGCTGCAATCACAGAAGGCCCTCGCAAAGGGGTATTCAAAATTGCCCGGTCTGATGACTTTGATATTACTGACGGTGATTTTTTGCCGAATGGTGATTTGGTGATTTTGGAACGCTCTTTTGGTATTGCAAGCGGCATTCGGATGCGAATTCGCAGCCTATCAGCTACAGAGATAAAGCCGGATGCTATTGTTGAAGGCGATATTTTGATTGAGGCCAATATGGCCAATCAAATCGATAATATGGAGGGGCTTGATATTTGGCAGGCTAGCGATGGCACGACGCGGCTCAGCCTTGTATCTGACGACAACAAATCGATTTTGCAGCGGAATTTATATTTGGAGTTTGTGCTTAATAATGAGCAATGAGCCCTGTTAAGCGGCGCATGAATGAAACTCTACACAAACATTTCAATTTGGCCGTATTTGGCGCTAAGCTATGAGCAGCGATTTTGTGTTGGGGTTGAGGCAGCATGGCACTTTCCGGTATTTTTGGCAGTCGAGAGTATGACCCGCATAAATTGTCCAGCCCGCAAGTATTTCTCGCAACTATGCTTATATTTTTGATCCTGTCTGCTTTTGTCGCTTTGATCTTATCGCGGCAAGTGATTGAGGCTTTTTCAAGCAATCCCGGGTTAAATGGATTGATCCTTGGTGTTTTGATCATCGGTATTGGCCTTGCATTTAGCCAAGTCATGCGTCTTTTTAGGGAAGTACGCTGGGTCAATTCATTTAGAACGGGCTCAGGCGAGCGGGCAGAACCTGTTCTGCTGGCGCCAATGAAAACCTTGCTGTCACGCACACAAGCGACCGCGCTTTCAACGTCTTCTATGCGTTCCATTCTTGATTCTATTGCAACAAGGCTGGATGAATCGCGTGATATAGCCCGTTATCTCATCGGCCTCTTGGTGTTTTTGGGTCTACTTGGCACGTTTTGGGGCTTGCTCCAAACCATCGGCTCTATCGGCAACACAATTCAATCGCTGGAAGCAGGCGGCAACAGTAAAGATATGCTGAACTCACTGAAAACCGGCTTGGAAGCGCCCTTGGCGGGTATGGGCACGGCGTTTTCGTCATCGCTTTTTGGCTTGTCCGGGTCGCTGGTGTTAGGCTTTTTAGATTTGCAGGCCGGGCGCGCACAAAACCGGTTCTATGTCGAACTTGAAAACTGGTTGTCAACGGTAACCGATGTTGGTTCTGATCTTGCCCCTGCGGCTATCAAGGCTGGTTCAAGCGATGAACTCAAAGCACTGTCGCAACAGCTTACCTCTTTGCAAGAAGCAGGTAGCAATAGTCCGCGCACTGCAGCAGCTATGGCAAGTTTGGCGGAGGGCATATCGGCGCTCGTCAAAAATATGCGCGGCGAACAACAGTTGATCCGAGATTGGGTGGAAAGCCAGGCTTCTGATAACCGTGGCACCCGTGAGGCACTCGACCGGATTGCCGCGCTTCTCGAAGCTCAAAATAAGGGCCGCTAACGATGGCTTTGGCCCGAAACAGGCGCTCGCAAGAAACTGTCAATTATTGGCCCGGCTTTGTGGATGCTTTGTCAACATTGCTACTGGCGATTATGTTTTTGCTTTCCGTTTTCGTCGTGCTGCAGTTTTTTCTCAGCCAAGAGATTGAGGGCAAAGACGAAGCTTTAGAGCAGCTTAATAGCCAAATCAGCGAATTGACACAGCTTTTGGCATTGGAAAAATCGGGCACCCAAGATTTGGCTGACCAACTCGCCAGCATTTCAGCATCGCTTCAAAGTGCTGAAACGGAGCGCACCCGGTTGCAGAACCTGCTAAGCGAAGGGGCAGGAGCTGGCGCCACCGCATCAAATCAAATCGGCACTTTAACGGGCGCGCTCGACAATCAAAAAGAAATTTCAGCCCGGGCGCTCAGCCAGATTGAACTGCTCAATCAGCAGATTGCAGCTTTACGTCAACAGATTGGCGCGCTGGAACAAGCACTAGAAGCCTCTGAGTCTAAAGACCGGCAAAGCAACACAAAAATTGCAGATTTGGGAAAACGCCTGAATGTGGCGCTCGCGCAGCGTGTGCAAGAACTGAACCGCTATCGCTCTGATTTCTTTGGGCGTTTGCGGGAAATTTTGTCAGACCGCGAAAATATACGCATTGTTGGCGACCGGTTTGTATTTCAATCGGAGGTTTTGTTTCCATCAGGTTCAGATATCTTAAATCCCGCTGGTTCAACAGAAATGGCCAAGTTGGCAGAAGCGCTAGTGCAACTTGAAAGCGAGATTCCGCCAGAAATCAATTGGGTATTGCGCGTTGATGGCCATACGGATGCTGTGCCGCTGTCTGGTGGTGGACGTTACCGTGACAATTGGGAATTATCGTCGGCGCGTGCCTTATCGGTTGTAAAGTATCTTGTTTCACAGGGCGTTTCGCCGGTGCATTTGGTTGCTGCGGGCTTCGGCGAGTTCCAACCCCTTGATGTGGCTGATACCCCAGAAGCCCGCAATAAAAACCGCAGAATAGAATTAAAACTCACAGAACGTTGAATTGCGCCTGATTTAATCCGAAGCATAAACCCCATGGCAATGCTTGTATTTTTTGCCTGAACCGCAAGGACAGGCCTCGTTGCGTGAAACCTTACCCCAACTTGAGGCGTCTTTCGGGTCACGGTTTTCAGGCGCTACAACTGGATTGTCGGCTTGAACCGCTGCCATGATGGTGCCACTTTCATCCATCTCGGAGGCATAATTGTCCGGGTCAGGGTGGCTTTCTACCATTCCGGCCGGCGCATCTTGTAGTGGCTCTTGACGTGCCAGCTCAATGCGGGCCAAATTTTGGGTCACATTGGTTCGCAAATTGGTGAGCATGGTCTGAAATAATTCGAAAGCCTCGGTTTTATACTCTTGAAGGGGGTCGCGCTGCGCGTAGCCGCGAAAACCAACCACAGAACGCAAATGGTCAAGCGCAACCAAATGTTCGCGCCACAAATTATCCAGCGTTTGTAGCACCACAGATTTTTCGACATAAGTCATCAGTTCAGGGCCGAAACGTTCTGATTTGGCCGTCATCATGTTTTCAGTCGCCGCAGTTAAGCGGTCGCGAATGTTCTGTTCGTCAATGCCTTCTTCAGCGGCCCATTCTTGAATTGGCAAATCAAGATTAAGACCCTCCCTGACGGCATCTCGCAAGCCAATTGCATCCCATTGCTCGGCATAAGCTTTTTCAGGAATATGCTTATTGACGAGCGCGTTGACGACTTCGCTTCGCATATCAGCAATGGTGGCGCTGATTGATTCGCCGTCCATTAAATCCAAGCGCTGTTCAAACACGACTTTGCGTTGGTCGTTCATCACATCGTCGAATTTAAGCAAGTTTTTGCGGATGTCGAAGTTGCGGGCTTCAACTTTCATTTGTGCTTTTTCAAGCGCCTTGTTGATCCATGGGTGCACAATGGCTTCATCTTCTTTGAGGCCCAGTTTTTGCAGCATGCCATCCATGCGTTCAGAACCGAAAATGCGCATCAAATCATCGCGCAGTGACAAATAGAATTTTGAGCGCCCAGGGTCGCCCTGACGGCCAGAACGGCCACGGAGCTGATTGTCGATGCGGCGGCTTTCGTGGCGCTCGGTGCCGATCACATAGAGACCACCGGCTTCCAAGGCTTTTGCTTTAAGCACAGCAATCTCACCGCGAATTTTGGCTTCAGCTGCTATGCGCTCCGGCCCCTCGGCCATATCACCGAGCTCCTGCATAATACGCATATCGGCATTACCGCCAAGCTGAATATCGGTGCCGCGGCCTGCCATATTGGTTGCAATCGTAACGGCGCCCGGAACACCGGCTTGCGCCACAATTTGCGCTTCTCGGTCATGTTGGCGGGCATTCAATACTTCATGCTTTATACCACCGCCAGCGACGGCAAAATCAATATCAGCAATGGCTTGGTCTAATGCCTCACGATATTCTTTTTCTTTGCCTTCTTTAATGGCTGCCAATTTGGCTTTTAACCCGGCACTTGTTTCTTTCAGATATTTTACATCTGAAATCATACGGGACAACAATTCAGATTTTTCAATTGATGTCGTGCCAACCAGAACCGGCTGACTTTTGCGGGCTGAAGCAGCCAATTCAATAACGATTGCGCGGTATTTTTCTTCGACTGTGCGGTAGACTTCGTCGTCTTCGTCAATACGTGCAACGTTTAGATTGGTCGGAATTTCATTGACGTCAAGACCGTAAATATTGCCGAATTCTTCTGCTTCTGTTGAGGCCGTTCCCGTCATACCTGCCAGTTTTTCGTAGAGGCGGAAATAATTTTGGAAAGTCACTGAAGCTAAAGTCTGGTTTTCCGGTTGGATAGAAACCCGCTCTTTAGCCTCAAGGGCTTGGTGCAAACCTTCAGAAAAACGCCGGCCTGGCATCATACGGCCGGTAAATTCGTCAATGATTACAACTTCATCTTCTTTTACAATATAATCTTTGTCGCGCTGGAATAGAGTATGGGCGCGCAGAGCATTGTTGACATGATGGACAATAGACACGTTTTCAATATCATAAAGGCCGTCGCCTTTTAGCATGTCTGCATCACGCAAGATGCCTTCCAGCTTTTCGGTTCCGTCTTCTGTAAACGTTGCCGACTTTTGCTTTTCGTCGATTTCAAAGTCTTCAGGAGCGAGCAACGGAATGAAGCGATCAATAGCGTTGTAGAGTTCCGAACGGTCATCGAGTGGGCCGGAAATAATCAACGGCGTGCGGGCCTCATCGACCAGAATAGAATCGACCTCGTCCACGATTGCGTAATTGTGGCCGCGCTGTACCATCTGGCTGCGGTCCATTTTCATGTTGTCACGCAAATAATCAAAGCCGTATTCGTTGTTGGTGCCGTAAGTGATGTCGCAGGCATAGGCTTGGCGTCGCTGATCATCATTAAGGCCATGAATAATGACGCCGACTGTAAGGCCTAAAAAATTATAGACCTTTCCCATCCACTCAGCGTCGCGGCTCGCAAGATAATCGTTAACCGTAACCACATGGACGCCTTTACCTGAAAGGGCATTCAAATAGACGGGCAGGGTGGCGACAAGTGTTTTGCCCTCACCGGTGCGCATTTCAGAAATGTCGCCTTCGTGCAAAATCATGCCACCCTTTAACTGAACGTCAAAAGGTCTTAGTCCTAAAGCGCGTTTTGCGCCTTCGCGGGCAACCGCAAATGCGGGCACCAGCAGATCATCGATTGGTTTTCCACCGGCGACCTCGGCTTTGAATTCATCAGTTTTTGCCCTCAGCGCTTCGTCTGATAAAGCTGCTATTTCGGGTTCGAGGGCTGTTATTTTTGCCACTATCGGCCGTAAGGCCTTCATGCGCCTGTCATTGGATGATCCGAAGATCATCTTTGCCAAACCGCCGAGTTTCAACATGTTGAAGACTTCCTGTTGTTTCAAAGCCGGGGCGGCACGTTGCTTTACAAACGCACTTCCCGCTATTTGCCAACTGGGTGGGCCGGCCAAATAGGACGAAAATCAATCGGATTGCAGGCCCAAGCTCATGACACAAGTCTGGACGCCGCGTTGGCAGACAGATAAGAGTGCCCCCAATCGATGTCAACGCCGCCTATTGGGGATGTTCGTGCATCGCGCAAACGTGACAACTGGCCTCCCACTCGAAAAACAGATCTTGGAACCTCCTCAATGACCATTCTACCGCGCCGATTTCCCCGAATGATTTCTTGTTTTGCAGCTGTTTTTATTGCCGCCTTTGCAGTGGCTTCGCCGGTTTTAGCTGCAGAAAACACTGTGTTGGCCAATATTGACGGCCAGCCCATCACTGAAGCTGATGTTCAAATGACGATGCGAGATTTAGCGCAACAATTTGCAAAAATTCCTGCTGAAAAACAAAAATCTGCAGCATTGCAAGCGCTTATCGAAATTCGATTGATGGCTGCGCAAGGCCGCACCGAGGGTATTGACCAAACCCAAGAGTTTAAGCGTCAACAGCAGTTTTTGATGGATCGTGTCTTACATCAGTCCGTTATTGACAGTGCAGTTGCGAGCAAAATCACTGAGGAAGACCTTAAAAAACGCTATGACGAAGAAATTGCCCGGATGCCCGTTGAAAATGAAATCAATGCCCGTCACATTTTGGTGAAAACCGAAGAGGAAGCCAAAAAACTGGTTGCTGAACTTGATAGCGGCGCAAAATTTGAAGAACTTGCGGCAAAACACACCACTGACCCAAGCGGAAAAGACACCGGTGGAGACCTTGGTTATTTTGGCGCAGGTATGATGGTCCCTGAATTTGAAAAGGCTGCATTTGCTTTAGAAATTGGCAGCTACACAAAAGTTCCGGTCGCAACCCAGTTTGGCTTTCACATTATCAAGCTGATAGAAAAACGCGCTAAACCGGCACCAGCCTTTGAACAAGTGAAAGATCAGATAAAATCGGCTTTGCTGCGAGATCGTTACACGGCCTATCTTGATACTTTGCGGGCGGCGTCGAAAGTTGAAATTCTTGATCCAGCCTTAAAAGCCGATCTCGAACCTGCAAAATAGTTTAGCGCTCTCATTTTGAAAGCCAAAGCCGATGAGTATTAAAGTATCACCTTTCGCCCCAAAAACGTATGCGCAATTGCATGCCATAGCCGGGTGCAATTTGGCGACCGGCGCTGCAGGCGTTAAATATAAAAACCGGACTGACGTGATGGTCATGGTGTTTGATGAAGCGGTCACGGTTGCGGGCGCTTTGACCACGTCTCAGTGCCCCTCTGCAGCGGTTGATCTATGCCGTGCAAATTTGCCAGGTGGAAAAGCCCGCGCTTTGGTTGTCAATTCCGGCAATGCTAATGCTTTTACCGGGGCAAGGGGCCGCGCTGCTGCGGAAAGCGTCGCCGCATATGCCGCCAAATTAATTGGCTGTGAGGCGGGCCATGTGTTTGTGTCGTCAACGGGGGTTATTGGTGAACCGCTCGACGCTGATAAAATAAATGCAGTTTTAGAAGATGCTATTAACGCAGCCGATGGTGATGGCTGGCAAGACGCAGCCAGCGCGATCATGACCACCGATACTTTCCCGAAAGTAGCGACAGTTACCATCGAAATCGACGGCACGCCGGTGATGTTTAACGGCTTTGCCAAAGGGGCCGGAATGATTGCCCCTGATATGGCAACCATGCTGGCTTATGTTGTGACCGATGCGCCAATCGGGCGGGATGTTTTGCAAGCTGAAGTCTCGCGCTTGGTCAAAGGCTCTTTTAATGCCATTACCGTTGATAGCGACACATCGACATCAGACACATTATTGGTGTTTGCAACCGGAAAAGCTGCACTCAAAGACGGGGCAATTGTTGAGGCCAATGACAGCCGCATTGCTAAAATCCGCAACGCTTTAAGCGCGATTTTCACCGATTTATCCTTGCAAATCATCAGCGATGGCGAAGGAATTACCAAACTCATTGAAGTTCAGGTGACCGGCGCAAAAACAGCCAAATCTGCCAAGCGCATTGCACTTTCGATTGCCAATTCGCCACTGGTAAAAACTGCTATTGGCGGCGGTGATGCCAATTGGGGCCGTATTGTTATGGCGGTTGGTAAAGCTGGGGAACCGGCAGAACGCGATAGTTTGGCCATTTGGTTCGGGCCATATCAGGTGGCCTCGAACGGGCTTCGCCATGAAGGCTATAGTGAAGCCGACGTCAGCACTTATATGGCCGAACGTAAAATTATAGTGCGGGCTGATATTGGCGTGGGTAAGGGCAAAGCCAAGGTTTGGACATGCGACTTGACCCAGGATTATGTTATCATCAACGGCGATTATAGAAGTTAAACGCCTGTGGTGAACCAAACCAAACCAGCATTTTCGCCGCGCATCCGGCAATATGAAGCCGCAGGATTTCGCGCTTGGCCAGCAGCATCAGTGGTTTACGACGGCACATGGATGGTGCGGTTGACGGCCAGCCATCCAGCCAAACGGCTAAACTCTATTAATTCGCTTGATCCAGCCGATGGCGGAAATGTTGAGGTCCGGCTCGCGCGTGCGGCGCAGCGCTTTCGTGCCTATGGCCGGCCTTTGACGCTGCGCGTGACCCCGCTGACGCCGCCAGAACTGATTGCCTATTGTGACGCCCATGGCTGGAGCCGCATTGGCGCATCGCTGATCATGCAAGCTCCGATCAATGCAATGCCGCTGAACACCGTTGTTAACCAGTTGCCGATGCGTGATCTTGGCCGGTTTGTGGATGCAGCGATTGCAACCGGATCGGTGATGGCAGCCAATCGCGCAGGCCTGTCTGAAATTATTGGTGCGGTAGAGCCAGCCAAGGGCTTATTTGTGCGCGAGTTTGGCGGTGTGCCGCAAGCAACTTTGGTGTGTGTGCAAGATGGAATGCTTGCCGGGCTTTTTGAAGTGGCGACCGCTTTAGAATTTCGCCGAAAAGGCAATGCACGGGCACTTTTGTTGGCCGCCATAAAATGGGCTGCCGTCAAAGGCGCCCAAACAGCTTGGCTTCAGGTTGAAGAAGCCAATAATGCCGCATTACAGCTTTACGGCCAAATTGGGTTTCACCCGTTTTATCAATACCACTATCGCGTTGCACCCAAAGACGACCCTTTATGAACGGGATTTTACCTCAGAAATTGGTTTTGGTTGTTGCTTGCGCATTAATTGATGCCGACGGGCGCGTGTTGCTGGCACAGCGCCCCGAGGGAAAATCCATGGCCGGTCTTTGGGAGTTTCCGGGCGGCAAACTGGAAATCGGCGAAACCCCAGAAAGTTGCCTTATCCGTGAATTGGAAGAAGAGCTGGGCATTGTGACGAAAGCGGCGTGTCTTGCCCCTTTGTCGTTTGCCAGCCACGCCTATGCTGATTTTCATTTGTTGATGCCGCTTTATATTTGCCGCCGGTTTGAAGGCGCACCAATCCCGCGTGAAGGTCAGCAATTGAAATGGGTGCGGGCCCGTGATTTACGGAATTTTGCTATGCCGCCGGCCGATGAGCCTCTGGTTGCCGCGTTATTGGATATTTTGATTTAGAACGGCGATTTTTTGCAAGTATTAACCTGACGTTTAAGCGATCTGTTGCATTTTAGCGATGTGTGTTGTGTCGCGTATGCGTTGGGGGCTTTTATGGCGATTCCTGTTGATGAAAATAACCGGAGTACTTTGATTGATTTGCTCGGGGTTGCCGGTTCAGGCGCGCTGCGTTTGTCTTTATTGTTTGGCTCGGCAGCGATTGCACTCACTGTTATTTTAACGCCGCTGGCAGAAACACAGTCAACGCGTGTTGCTTCAAGCCCAACCGGACTTGATCAAATTGCGACGGGATCAACACCGCGTGTCAATCGCATTGTCCCGAGCGGGCGCATATACACAATCCGTCGCAGCGTGCTGCAAAGCGATATCAATGATGTGTGCATTATCAGTGGCAATGGGCTTCGCACCGGAACGTGCTGAAATTACAAAACGTCTTTCAGTGAGATTGTAGCGCTTCCCGGTTTGAGCGCTTTTGGCTGGGTAGGGGCAGGTGCCCAGCCCGATAGCCAAACAATCGAAAACGTTGCGCGGATACGGCCGTCTTTGTCGCTAAATTTTCTGGCGTAAATTTCTGCAGCTTTTGCCCAAAAAGTATTTGTCAGCGGTTTGCGCGATCTTGCATTCAGCGCATTTGTAAGCCCCATCGCGCGCAAGTCTTTGATCAGGTTAAAAACATTCAAATAGCGCACCGTCACTGTTTCAATATCTGCGACCGGTAGGGCAAAGCCTGCGCGTTGTAACAGCCCGCCCATATCCCTGACGTCACCGAACGGAGCCACCCGCGGCGAGGCACCGCCATAGATTTCGATCTCGGTTTCAAGCAATACTTCACGCAATTCTTGCAATGTGCCAGCGGCAAACAGGCAACCTAAAAAAAGCCCGTCAGGTTTTAGGCACAAACGCGACTGAATAAGGAAGCCAGTCAGGTCATTGACGGCATGCATTGCTAAAAGTGAAACAGCCAAATCAAACTCAGCCGTTGCCAAGCCTAAACTGGATGGTTGGCCAATTTGACACTGTTTATCAACACATAACGGATCAGCTTCAAGCTGCGAAATGCGCGCTGCCGGATACAGCATCTGGATCGAACCACCCGTTTCGGGGCCGCCGCAAAACAAGGTTACCGGTGTTTCAAAACGACGGGACACGGCCAGCAGCCGGTCGCTCATATCATCTAAGGCTCTGACCAACAGGAAATCAGCTTTGGGATTTTTGCGGTAGGCGCGGCTGCGTCGCTCCATCGCCAAGGCTTCATCAAACGGGACAGTGACACTTTCGCTCATCATGGCCGATCTAGCGGCTCATCTTTGAAATGCAATGTGTTAGGGTGAAGCATGAACGATTTTAACCAACCAGAAAGCGTGATTGCCCGGTTTTTTGCACACGCCGCATTTGCCGGCAAACAAGTGCTCCGGGCCGGAATAGATCGTATCTATCCACCTGTTTGCGCCGGGTGTGCGAAGCAATCGGCGGAACCTGGCGCATTATGCGGGACGTGCTGGAATAGTGTTAAATTTATTGAAAAACCTTATTGTGCCGTTTACGGCACGCCATTTTCGACTGACCTTGGCGAAGGTATAATTTCGGCGCGCGCAATCGCCGATCCACCGCTCTATGCAAGATCTCGCGCTGCGGTTTCGTATCAAGGCTTGGCACTGCGTTTTGTGCATGGTCTTAAATTTCAAGACCGGCAGGATAATGCGGCGTGGATGGCGGGCTGGATGGCCCGTGCCGCGCCAGAGCTTATCAGCGAGGCCGAAGTCATTGTGCCTGTTCCGCTGCATTGGCAACGGATGATATCACGGCGGTTTAATCAATCAGCCTTGCTTGCCCAAAAATTGGCCAAGTCTGCTGAAAAGCCATTTGCGCCGCTCATCCTTAAGCGCATCAAGCCGACGGTCACTCAGCGCGGGCTGACGGCAAAAGAGCGCAATGACAACGTAAAGCAGGCATTTGTTACGCCCGCGAGCCAGATAATTCACGTTGAAGGTCGCCGCGTTTTACTGATTGATGACGTTATTACGACCGGTTCAACTGTTTCAGCAGCCACCAAGGCGCTGCTAAAAGCAGGCGCAAGCGCCGTTGACGTTCTGGCGTTTGCCATGGTGTTGAAATACGACAGCTAGACATTAGCTCTAAGGGCGATAAGAGGGGCCGACGAAAACGGAGAGTGGCCGATGGCCGACATTGTAATCTATACACGGCAAATGTGCAGCTACTGCTCTGCTGCAAAAAACTTACTCAGCCAAATGGGTGCTGCCTTTACTGAACATGACGCCTCGTTTAGCCAGGATTTACGCGCTGAAATGATCAAAAAATCTGGCCGTACCACGTTTCCGCAAATTTTTATTGGTGGCAAACATATCGGCGGGTTCGACGATATGAATGCGCTTCACCGGGCTGGCTCACTGAGCGCGTTAGTGAACGCCTGATGCGTGTAGGTGCCGTTCAAATGCGATCGGGCTTAACGCCGGAAGATAATATTCCGGTGCTTGAGAGCCTCGTTCGTGACGCTGCCAGTCAAGGCGCGATTTATATTCAAACGCCCGAAATGACCGGCGCTATGAGCCGAGACAAATCGGTTTTTGCCCAGAGTTTGTGTTTGCAAAATGATGATTTGATCGTGGCCACGGCCTCAAATCTCGCCAAAGAACTTCAAATAACGCTGCATATCGGCTCAACTGCCATTTTGCGCGAAGATGGTAAAATTGCCAATCGCGCGTTTGTTTTTGGGCCAGATGGTGCGTTGCTGGCGACCTATGACAAAATCCACATGTTTGACGTTGATTTGCTGAACGGCGAAAGCTGGCGCGAATCTGCCACTTATTTGCCCGGCGATGTCGCTGTGATGGTTGATGTCGGGGATGCTAAACTTGGTCTGGCCATTTGCTATGATTTGCGCTTTGCCGAACTTTTCCGAGTTTACGCGGCAAGCGGTGCCCATATTTTGACGCTGCCAGCAGCTTTCACCCAGCAAACCGGTGAGGCCCATTGGCATATACTGCTCCGCGCCCGCGCTATCGAAACCGGATCTTTTGTGGTTGCAGCGGCTCAAGGCGGAACGCACGCAGACGGGCGGCAAACTTTTGGCCATTCGATGATTATCGACCCGTGGGGCAAAATTCTTGCCGAGAAAGCCGATGCTGAACCCGGCGTGATTGTTGCCGATCTCAATCTGGAGCAAGTGGCTGCCACCCGAGCGCGTATCCCGAATTTGAAAAATCGCCGTGATATAAAATTGCGCGCGTTCACACAATTGGCTGCTGAATGATCCGTTTTTCGCTTCAATGTGACAAGGACCACGCATTTGAGGGCTGGTTTGCATCAAATGATGCGTTTGATGATCAAATTAAGCGCGGCCTTGTCGATTGCCCGCTTTGCGGCAGTATAAAAATTGAAAAATCTCTGATGGCACCCAATTTGCGCACTGGACGCAAAGCCGCCCGAATTGAAACAATGGCTGAGGCGGCAGAAGCGTCAGCGACCGTAAATTCTCTGCCTGAACCGGTGGTTCTTGCCCCCGAACAGGCTGAAATGCTGTCAAAATTGCAAGAACTATCGCGTAAAGTGCGTGCAAATACCGAAAACGTCGGCAAGGAATTTGCTGAAGAGGCCCGGAAAATTCACTTTGGCGAAGTGAAACCGCGCGCTATTTATGGCGAAGCGACATCTGACGATGTGCAGTCTCTAATCGATGATGGCGTGGCCATCGCGCCGCTTGCCCCGCTGCCTGAAGACAGGAATTGAGCCACACTTCCTATTGCCGCTAATTTGCCGTAGACAGTTGCGGTGTCAGTCGGCCGGGCGGCCGCGGGGGTGAAAGCCTTCGAGGAAAGTCCGGGCTCCACGGAAAAACGGTGCCGGTTAATTGCCGGCGGGGGCGACCCTAGGGAAAGTGCCACAGAAAATAAACCGCTTGGGAGGCGAAAGCCAATCCAAGTAAGGGTGAAACGGTGCGGTAAGAGCGCACCGCGCAACTGGCAACAGAAGCGGCAAGGCAAACCCCACCGGGAGCAAGACCAAATAGGGGCGGCGCGTGAGGGCAACTTCACACGGCTTTTTCGGCTTGTCGTCCGGGTTGGTTGCTGGAGGCGTTTGGTAACAGACGCCCAAGAGGAATGGTCGCCACGTTAACGCTCGAAAGAGTGTTGGCCATACAGAACCCGGCTTACAGGCCGACTGACATCAATTATATCTCAAAGGCCGCGGGGTTCCGGCACGTGCCTAGTGACTAGCCAACGTCGGCATAAAACTCAAATTTGATTCAAAAGCTGTGGAAATTAACGCTGTTGCATGATTGATTGTGCACTGCGGGTTAAAAGCTAACCGTTCATTAACTCTAATTGACGACATTCTGTTAATCGTTCGCTTGATGATTCAGGTGACGTTGCGGAGCCTGTAAGTTGTATTTTTCACCCTGCCATTTGGTTTATGAATGCATTTTGGGTGCGAACCTATGAGCGAAATTCAAAATCATATTCCGGTTATGCTGGCCGAAGTGTTGAGCGTTTTGCAGCCGCAAGTTGGGCAAACGATTATCGATGGCACGTTCGGTGCCGGCGGCTATAGCCGCGCAATTTTGGCTGCAGGGGCCCAAGTGGTTGCGCTGGATCGTGACCCGTCAGTTCGGCAAGCAGCAACAAATTTGGCTGCTGAATTTCCCGCGCGATTTGAATTGATTGAAACCGCGTTTTCAAATCTGGCTGAAGTTGTCTCGGGTTCAGTCGATGGAATTGTGCTCGATATTGGTGTTTCATCAATGCAACTGGATGAAGCGGACCGGGGCTTTTCGTTCCGCTTTGACGGGCCATTGGATATGCGCATGGCATCAAGCGGGAAAAGCGCAGCCGATATTGTAAACAACGAAGGTCACGGTCGTTTGGCCTCGATTTTTGCACGGCTTGGCGAAGAAAAACATGCCGGACGTATCGCGACAATGATTTTACGCAAACGCGATGTTCAACATTTTACCCGCACGTCTGAGCTCGCCAATGCGATTGAAGCTCTCATCGGGCGCAAACCGGGCGACCGCATACATCCTGCTACCCGTGTTTTTCAAGCGCTGCGTATCTATGTCAATGATGAACTCGGTGAATTGGCTTTAGCGCTCGAAGCTGCCGAACGCGCACTAAAACCCGGTGGACGTTTGGTTGTTGTTACGTTTCATTCTTTGGAAGACCGTATTGTGAAGCGTTTTCTGGCCGACCGTGGCGAACAAGCTGCCGGCTCTCGACACATGCCGCAAGCCAATGTTTTAGAGCCGACGTTTTTGCCGATTGGTAAAGGTATTGTTCCGCCTTCAGAGGCTGAGATTGCAATCAACCCGCGCTCGCGTTCAGCAAAACTAAGAGCTGCTATTCGCACTGTTGCGCCCGTGCGCGGGAACTCAAATTTCGATTTTAGCTTGGGTCCCCGGATCCGATCTGACTTTGGTTCTGCGTAAGAGAGGCGCCGCATATGTTCCGCAGGACAGATTTAATCATGATTGCCGCGATGATTTGCGTCGTAACGTACACATATTCGGTAAAAACGGGCACCAAAAACGTGGCCGGACAATTGGCTGCCATTCAGCGTGAAACAGGGTCTGAAATCAACGCGATAGATTTGCTCAATGCTGACTGGGAAGTGCTCACTGCGCCCAAACGTATCCAGTCACTGGTCAATGTTTATCAAGCTGAACTGAATTTGGTTCCAATAGATGCGCGTCGGTTAATTGCCATTTCGGATATTCCGGTGCGGCCAGCTGCCGTTGAACCTGAAACCAGTATTGACGATATTCTTGCGCAGTTTGGCAATGCTGATGCGGCGCTAACAACGGGAAGTATTGACGGTGGTCGTCAGGATGAGGCACCAATAACCGGTCCTGCGCCCACCATTGATGATTTGATCGAAGTCAATGGTTCTGTTGAACCTGTAACCGGCGAGGATCAATAATAATGGCGATCCAAAAACTTTTATCCTTTTTTAGCATTACATCCCAACACACCGATACAGATTGGCGCGGGCGGCAAGGCAAAAGCGCACGCCGCCGTGTTGCGCTGGCCATGATGGGTTTTACTGTTGCTTTTGGCACAATCGGCGGGAAACTGCTGTTTTTGGGCTTTACGGCAAAAGATCAAACGGTCACCGCGTCTATTGCGGCCATGAGCACGGCGCGACCTGATATTGTGGATGCTACCGGGGAAGTCCTCGCAACAGATATTCGTATTTCATCGCTTTTTGCGGAACCGTTTCGTATCCCTGACCGGGAAGACGCAATTCGAAAAATAATGGCTGCAATGCCAGAACTTTCACTTGAACATATTGAAAAGCGGCTCTTATCACAATCACGGTTTGTTTGGCTAAAACGCCAGATTACACCAAAGCAAGAAGGGGAAATCCGCGCATTGGGTATTCCCGGTATTGGCTTTAGAACTGAACATCGCCGTGTCTATCCAAAGGGCGATTTGGCGAGCCATATCCATGGCATCGTCAATATCGATAACCAAGGGATGACCGGTCTTGAGCGCTATATGGATAGCGATGGACTTGGCGCATTGCGCGAAATGGGTTTGTCTGGCGAAGGACTTCTGGAACCTGTAAAACTATCCATCAATGTCAATGTGCAAAACGTGCTGCTTGATGAGCTGAGCAAAGCAAAAGACCTTTACCAAGCCTATGCCGCAGCAGGTGTCATCCTCAATGCCAAAACTGGTGAAGTGGTGGCATTGGTTTCATTGCCGGACTTTGACCCCAATAACCCGGTTGAAATGAACAAAGAGCATAATTTCAATCGTGTCACCAACGGCGTGTTTGAAATGGGCTCAACCTTCAAAGTGTTTACCACCGCAATGGGCCTTGATAGCGGTAAAGTCTGGTTGGATTCTAAATTCGACGCGCGTTCACCGATTCGAATTGGCGGGTTTACCATTGGTGATTTTCACGGCAAGAAACGGGTTTTGACCACGGAAGAAGTATTTATTTACTCTTCCAATATTGGCACTGCAAAGATTGCTAATGCTGTGGGAACTGAAGGTCATAAAGCCTACCTCACAAAAATGGGCCTGTTGACCAAGGTCGAAACCGAATTGCCTGAGGTGAAGGTTCCAAGCAGCCCGAATGAATGGAAAAAGATCAATTCTGTAACCATTTCATTTGGCCACGGCATATCAACCACGCCACTCCAGACCGCTGTCGCAGCGGCAGCTGTGCTCAATGGCGGCAAGCTGATCAAGCCAACATTTTTCCCCAGAACTGAAGCCGAAGCCAATGCTCTTGCTGTGCAAGTGATGCATCCTGAAACATCAACGGCGATGCGTTACTTATTTCGATCAAACGTACAAAACGGATCGGGCAAACGAGCCGATGTGCCCGGTTATTTTGTTGGCGGCAAAACAGGGACGGCTGAAAAGGTTGTCAACGGGCGCTATTCATCAACGGTTCGCTTCAATGCATTTCTTGCAGGCTTTCCGTCCAATGATCCGCAATTCATTGTCTTGACCATTCTTGACGAGCCTAAACCACTTCCCGGTCAAGCGGCAGCAACATCCGGGTTGAATGCAGCGCCAACGGCAGCCGCAGTTATTCGCAGAATTGCACCGCTTTTGGGGATGCAGCCTGATTTTGGCCAGACTATTGAGGCCTTAAAGGCTGAAATCAAACGCCCCCCACGCGGCTGAGAGAGATTGAAGTGCTGAAATTTGCTGACATCGCCGATATTTTAGAAATGACCACAGACGCGGCCACAGCTTTGAGTGCGGCTGAGATTGCTTCAGTCACAGCAGATTCGCGCCGTGTTGAAAGGGGTTCGGTTTTCGTTGCGCTTAAAGGCGCAAAGCTCGATGGCGCACTATATGCAAATGCCGCGGTTGAAAATGGTGCGATATTAATCATTTGCGGCCCTGATTCAGCTGTGAACGAGTTCGGGCTCCCCGTCATTCGCGTCACCGATCCGCATCGCGCTTTGGCGTTGATTGCTGCGCGATTGGCAGGCGGCCAACCGAACACAATTGCGGCAGTCACTGGCACATCAGGCAAAACATCTGTTGCAGCTTTCATGCGCCAGATTTGGGCGCATTGTGGTTTTGCAGCCGCAAGCCTTGGCACTGTTGGTTAGGTTGCACCTGATTTGATCCGCGAAGGGTCTTTAACCACACCAGACCCTGTCGAACTTCATGCGACGCTAAAAGAACTGGCAGATCGCCATGTAACTCATGCAGCCATAGAAGCATCATCGCATGGCATTGAGCAGCGCCGTTTGGATGGCGTTACCTTGGCGGTTGCAGGGTTCACAAATTTGGGACGTGACCATCTCGACTATCACGCCACTATGGATGAGTATTTTCAAGCCAAAATGCGGCTGTTTCAAACGCTTTTGGGCGCAGGAAAACCGGCTGTAATTTTCGCTGATGATGAATGGTCAGGCCGCGCAATCAAAGCGGCTCAAGATGCTGGCTGTGTCGTTCACACTGTTGGCCGAAATGGCGAATATGTGCGTTTGTTGCGGGTTGAGCATCACCGTCAGCACCAGCGTGCAGAAATTGAGTTTGCAGGTAAGATTTACGAAGTCAATTTGCCGTTGGCGGGTGATTTCCAGTTGTGGAATGCGCTGGTTGCTGCGGGCATGGCGCTGGCAACGGGTTCGCCGCCAGCAACCGTCTTTGAAGCCCTTGAATCGCTTGAAGGTGCACCGGGCCGTCTCGAACTTGCGGGCACAACTGATTTTGGTGCGCCGGTCTATGTCGATTATGCCCATAAGCCGGAAGCCTTGGAAAATGTACTGAAAGCGGTGCGACCATTCACATCTGGCAAAATTGTTCTGGTGTTTGGTTGTGGCGGTGACCGCGACAAGGGCAAGCGCCCAATTATGGGGGCGATAGCTGCAAAATTGGCGGATATTGTGATTGTCACTGATGATAATCCGCGTTCAGAAGTGCCCGCCACTATTCGTTCTGAGATAATGGCAACGGCCAAAGGCGCGCTTGAGATCGGCGATCGAGCTGTTGCGATTAAGCGTGGTGTTGAACTATTGTCGCAAGGCGATACGCTGATTGTTGCGGGTAAAGGCCATGAGCCGGGCCAGAAAATGGGCGACGTGACGTTGCCATTTTCGGACCATGCGCAAGTTCAAAAAGCGATTGCAGACGCTAAGGGCCGCCCGTTGTTGTGGACAATTGAAGAAATGATTGCCGCGATGAATGCGCGCCCGCTTGGTGCCATGCCTGCCGGTGTTACCGGCATTTCGATTGACTCCCGCTCAGTTGAACAGGGTGAAGCGTTTTTTGCAGTCAAAGGCGATCAGTATGACGGTCATACATTTGTAACGGCAGCCATAAAATCCGGCGCGGTAGTGCTTGTTGTGGCAGAAGCAAAGTTGCCTGCCTTGGGCCGTGTTTCCGTACCGTTATTGGTGGTGGATGATCCAATAAAGGCACTCAACCGGTTGGCCGCTGCGGCACGGGCAAGGACGACCGCACAAGTTATTGCAGTCACAGGCTCGGTTGGCAAAACCACGACCAAAGAGGCTATGCGTGTTGTGCTTGGGGCCGATGGTTCCGTTCACGCCTCAATCAAATCCTTCAACAATCATTGGGGTGTGCCACTGTCCTTGTCGCGGTTGCCTCAAGACGTGCGATTTGCTGTGTTTGAAATTGGAATGAGCGATTTTAATGAAATCCGCCCATTGGTAAAACTGGTGCAGCCCCATGTTGCGATTATTACGCGTATCGCTCCGGCGCATTTGGGTTCGTTTGAAGGTGTTGCTGGCATTGCCAAGGCCAAAGCCGAGATTTTCGAAGGCGTTGTTCCGGGCGGCTATGCATTAATCAATCATGATGACGAATTTTACGGGTATCACCTCAAAACCGCTCAAGATTGTGGGATCGACCATATCAAGAGTTTTGGCCAGCACAAAGATGCCGATTATTGCATGACAAATCTGGTATTAGGGCCGGATAATTCAACGGCTACGATTACGTTTAACGGCCAAAGCCACGCCGTTAGAATTGGTGCGGCAGGTGCACATATTGCACAAAATATGTTGGCTGTGATGGGTGCTGCCAATTTGGTTGGCTGCGATATGACCAAAGCGCTGGCGGCCTTGGCAGATGTGCAGGCTGCACCCGGCCGTGGCGCGCGTGAAACACTGACCACTGAAAAAGGCGACATCTCACTCATTGATGAAAGCTACAATGCCAACCCTGTTTCCATGGCTGCTGCTTTGGCAATTTTGGGATCGGCAAAAACTGGTCGCAACGGCCGCAGGATTGCTGTTTTGGGGGATATGCGCGAATTGGGGCCAACGGCTGACCAGCTTCACGCTGATCTTGCGCCTGCGCTTGAACTAAGCGGCGCCACCATTGCGTTATTAATCGGCGAGCATATGCAGGCGCTTAAAGCCGCACTGCCAGCTTCGATCAAAACACAACATTTTACCGACATTGCAGTGTTAACGCAGGTCGTATTGGCGCAAGTTCGTGCAGGTGATGTTGTGATGGTCAAGTCTTCAAATGGCACAGGAACTTCCAAAGTAGTTGGCGCGCTTAAAGAAAAATACGCAACCGCAAGACTCTAAACCAATGCCGCGGCGGGGCCGCAAGGGAAAACCAGACGATGCTTTCACTCCTTAGCCAGCTTGGCGACACAATTCCCGTGCTGAACGTGTTCCGTTACATCACGTTCAGGACCGGCGGCGCATTGATTACGTCGGCTGCGATTGTATTTCTATTTGGACCGGCCATCATTGCCGCTTTGCGTTTGCGCCAAGGCAAAGGTCAACCCATCCGCGCTGACGGGCCACAAACTCATTTTGCCAAAGCGGGAACACCCACCATGGGCGGCCTGATGATCTTGGCCGGTATTGTCGGTTCGACATTGCTGTGGGGTAATTTCAGAAGCGTCTATGTATGGGCAGTTTTGTTTGTAACCCTCGGCTTTGGTGCCATCGGGTTCTACGATGATTATCTTAAAGTCGCCAAGCAAAGCGACAAGGGTTATTCGGGTAAAGCACGCCTTATTTGCGAATTCATTATTGCTGCAATTGCAGTTGCTATCATTATGTCGGCTGGCCAAGAGCCATTTAACTCGGCGCTAACGTTCCCGTTTTTTAAGGATTTCATCGTCAATCTTGGATGGTTTTTCATTCCATTTGGTGCGTTTGTCATTGTTGGCGCTGGAAATTCAGTGAACTTTACCGACGGTCTTGATGGCTTGGCTATTGTGCCTGTGATGATAGCTGCAGCCTCATTTGGCGTTATCGCCTATCTGTCAGGCAACGCTATTTTTGCCAATTATCTGCAAATCCACTTTGTACCCGGTACCGGCGAATTGGCGATCGTACTTGGTTCGGTTATTGGCGCTGGCCTCGGATTTTTGTGGTTTAATGCGCCGCCCGCGGCAATATTTATGGGCGACACAGGTTCCCTTGCTTTGGGTGGTCTGCTCGGCTCAGTAGCTGTTGCAACCAAACACGAGATTGTTTTGGCCATTATTGGCGGCCTGTTTGTTGCCGAAGCTTTGTCCGTCATCATTCAAGTTGGCTACTTCAAAATGACCGGAAAACGCGTGTTTTTAATGGCCCCAATCCACCACCATTTTGAGAAAAAGGGTTGGACTGAAAGCCAGGTCGTTGTCCGCTTTTGGATCATTGCTGTTATTTTGGCCTTGATTGGCCTTTCAACTTTGAAACTGCGTTAAAAAGGTATTGCCATGAATTCGAACCGTACTGATCGTAGCGCGATTGCCGAATGGTGGCGCACCGTTGACCGCTGGTTCCTCGCGGCATTTTTGCTTCTCATGGGCATGGGTTTAGTGTTGTCATTTGCAGCCTCGCCATCGGTGGCTCAGCGTATTGGCGATGGAAAATTAGATCCGATGCACTTCGTTGAGCGCCAATTTTTCTTTATGCTATTTGCATTTTTTGTATTGATTGTGGTTTCGTTCATGTCTGAAATCTGGGTCAGGCGTGCAGCCATGGTTTTATTTGCTGTATTTTTGCTGATGCTATTTTTGACATTGTTTTTGGGTGCAGAAGTAAAGGGATCCACCCGGTGGCTGCGCGTTGCGGGTATTTCAGTTCAACCCTCTGAGTTCTTAAAGCCAACCTTTGTGGTTGTTTGCGCTTGGTTGTTTTCTATTCATGAAACGCGACCCAGCATCCCAGGCAATTTGCTGGCTATTTTAGTGTTTACAATTGTTGTTGGTATTTTGATTTTGCAACCGGATTTAGGTCAAACCATGTTGGTTGGCCTAACTTGGGGCGTTATGTTCTTCATGGCAGGTCTCTCGTGGATTTGGATTGTCGCCTTGGTGAGCTTTGCCGTTAGCGCCGGGTTTTTGATCTATTTGACGTTTGATCATGTGACACAACGTATTGATAAATTTATTACGGGTGAAGGTGAGATGTTTCAAATCGAAACGGCAATCCAAGCCATACAAAACGGCAGTTGGCTTGGCCGCGGCCCGGGTGAAGGCACCGTTAAACAGGTTTTGCCAGATAGCCACACAGACTTTGTCTTCGCGGTTGCAGGAGAGGAGTTTGGTATTATTGTTTGCGCTCTGATCGCATTGGTCTTTGCCTTTATAGTTATGCGCGCTTTGGCTTTTGCGTTTAGCGAAGAAGATGGTTTTAAGCGTCTGGCGGTTGCGGGTCTTGCCGCGAATTTTGGATTTCAAGCGCTGATCAATATGGCAGTGAATTTGCATTTAATGCCACCAAAAGGCATGACCCTGCCGTTTATATCCTATGGCGGTTCCTCGTTGACTGCGATTGCGATGGGGATGGGCATGATGCTTGCCTTGTCACGCAAACACCCTGACGCCGCTATCATGCCGCGCCAAAAATCGATGTTTACTAAAACCGCAATGGCGTGAACTGATGACAGATAAAATTGCGTTTTTGTGCGCAGGTGGCACCGGCGGGCATTTGTTTCCGGCCGAAGCTTTGTCGGCCGAACTGACATTACGCGGTTGGACGACGCATCTACTCACTGATACCCGGGCGGAGCGTTTTGTTTCTGGATTTCCTGCCAGCCGAACGCATCGCATCCCTTCTGCAACGATCGCCGGCGGTAATCCGTTGGCGCTTTTGAAATCAGTTTTGGCTTTGGCTAAAGGCACATTTGCGGCACGCGCTTTGGCTGCAAAATTGAAGCCTTCAATTGTTGTTGGTTTTGGAGGTTACCCGTCTTTGCCACCCGTTTTGGGTGCAAAGTTGGCAGGCGTGCCAACGTTAATTCACGAACAAAACGCTGTGGCGGGCCGCGCCAACCGATTGCTGGCGCGGTTTGTAACGGCAATTGCGGGTGGTTTTTTAGACCAGAACTCCGGCACTTATTCGGCCAAAACTATTGCAACCGGCAACCCGGTTCGCCCGCTTGTGATTGAAGCGGCGGACATTCCATTTGTTGCCCCTCAATTGGAGGAGCCGTTTCAGCTCTTGGTCTTTGGCGGCAGTCAAGGTGCTCAGTTTTTTTCAACTGCAATTCCTTCTGCAATTGCTTTACTGCCCACTGAATTGCGCAAAAGGTTGGTCGTAACCCAGCAAGCGCGTAATGATGATATTGATTTGGCAAGAGCAGCTTACGCAGCTTTGGGTTTAAAGCCAGAACTTGCGCCGTTTTTCAGCGATATGCCGCTGCGAATTGCCAAAGCTCATTTTGTTATTTCGCGGTCTGGTGCTTCCACGGTTTCTGAAATCGCTGCCATTGGTAGGCCAGCTTTGTTGGTGCCTTACCCGCATGCGCTCGACCATGATCAGGCAGCCAATGCGGCAAAGTTGGCTGAAACGGGCGGAGTTGAAGTGATGCGGCAGGATCGTTTAACGCCGGAAAATATTGCTGCGCGTCTAAAAGTGGCAATGACAGACCCCGCCGGATTAACTCAAAAGGCAAATGCTGCAAAATCTGCCGGGAGGCCGAACGCTGCCTTATTGCTTGCTGATCTTGTGGAGGCTATGGCTTCGGGAACCTCTGTCACCGCATTCAAGGCCAATCTAAAAGGCTAAACATCTTATGAAAATGCCCCTCAACGTTGGCATCATCCATTTCGTCGGTATTGGCGGTATCGGGATGAGCGGTATTGCTGAAGCGCTGCACACACTTGGCTATCGCGTGCAAGGCTCGGATATGAGCGACAATGCCAACGGCAAGCGCCTGCGCGCCAAAGGCATTAACGTGATGATTGGTCATAGTGCGGCCAATATCGGCGACGCTGAGGTGCTGGTGGTTTCAACTGCAATTAAACAAGATAATCCTGAATTGGTGGCTGCACGCGCCAATGCGATACCCGTTGTGCGCCGCGCTGAAATGCTAGCCGAATTAATGCGGTTTCGGCAAGCTGTCGCAATTGGTGGCACACACGGTAAAACCACAACCACCTCAATGGTTGGCACTTTGCTTGATGCAGGCGGGTTCGATCCGACCGTGATCAATGGCGGCATCATTAATGCCTATGGCACCAATGCGCGTATGGGTTCAGGCAATTGGATGGTTGTTGAGGCTGACGAAAGCGATGGCACGTTTTTGAAGCTGCCAGCTGAGGTTGCAATTGTCACCAACATCGACCCCGAGCATTTGGACCATTACGGTAATTTTGATGCGGTCCGTGCAGCGTTCCGCCAGTTTGTTGAAAACGTGCCATTTTATGGGTTTGGCGTGATGTGCATCGACCATCCTGAAGTTCAGGCGCTGGTGGGCAAGATCGATGATCGCCGGGTGGTGACTTATGGCGCAAACCCGCAAGCTGACGTGCGTTTTGAAAATGTGCGCGCCAATGGTGCAGGTAGTATTTTCGACATCGTCATCCGCAACCGTAAGGCCGACACGGCACACCGGATTGACGGTTTGCGCTTGCCGATGCCGGGCCTTCATAATGTAGCCAATGCCACCGCCGCTATTACTGTGGCCCATGAGTTGGGAATTACCGACGAAGCCATTCAAAAAGGCTTGGCTGCCTTTAGCGGGGTAAAACGACGTTTCACGCATGTTGGCGAATTTAATGGCGCGCAGATTTATGATGATTATGCGCACCACCCCGTTGAGATCAAAGCTGTATTGCAAGCGGCACGAGCTTCTACAACATCCCGCGTTTTGGCTGTGGTTCAGCCACACAGGTATTCACGGTTGAATGACTTGTTTGATGATTTTGCGGCCTGTTTCAATGAAGCTGATACCGTAATTGTGTTGCCGGTTTATGAGGCTGGCGAAGCGCCAATTGAAGGCGTGACGTCAGAGGCATTGGTCATGCGCGCGCGCTCAGCCGGTCACCGTGACGCGCGTTATGCAGCAGGCCCACAGGATGTGATCGGCTTGCTTAAAGATATGGCGCAGCCCGGCGATTATATTTTGATGATGGGTGCAGGCAACATCACGCAATATGCCGCTGATTTGCCCGCGCAATTGGCTTCAAGCTGATGAACGGGCAGGCCATTCTTGAAAGCCTTGGGCCATCTGGCGCCGATTTGCGCGGACGCGTAACACTTGATGCGGCCATGGATAAAATCACATGGTTCCGTGCAGGTGGCACTGCTGATTTGCTGTTTCAGCCTGCTGACGCGGATGATTTAGCCGCTTTTTTCAAAATGCTGCCGATGGACGTGTCCGTCACAATTGTCGGAATTGGTTCCAATTTGCTGGTGCGCGACGGTGGTATTGCCGGTGTCGTCATCCGGCTTTCGGCCAAAGGGTTTGGCGCAATCAAGGTTTTAAGTGCCACGGATATTGAGGCCGGTGCGATTGCGCTTGATAAGCAAGTTGCAGCCGCCGCGCTTGAGGCAGGCATTGGTGGATTTTATTTTTACCATGGCATTCCCGGATCGATTGGTGGCGCTTTGCGCATGAATGCAGGGGCCAATGGCGTTGAGACTATCAACCGCGTTATTACGGTTCGCGGTGTCTCGCGGGCCGGAGAAAAGGTTGAATTATCATTGGCTGATATGGGTTACACTTACCGGCACTCGTCTGCGCCAGATGACATTGTATTTACCTCGGCGCTCTTGCGTGGTGAACGGGCTGATAAAGATGAAATCCGCCGTTTGATGGATGAGGTGCAGCATCATCGTGAAACCGTGCAGCCGGTAAAAGAAAAAACGGGTGGTTCGACATTCAAGAATCCCGAAGGCGAAAATGGTGAAGTTCTTTCTGCTTGGAAAGAAATCGACAAAGCCGGTTGCCGCGGACTTATGGTGGGCGGCGCGCAAATGAGCCCCATGCATTGCAATTTTATGATCAATACCGGCACTGCAACTGCACATGATTTAGAATTGCTGGGAGAAACTGTCCGCGCACGGGTGCTTGAACATTCCGGGGTTCGCTTGGAATGGGAAATCAAACGACTTGGCCGGTTTATGCCCGGGACAAGTGTTGAGCCGTTTTTGGGGCGGATGCTTTGATGATAATTAAAGGCACTGTTTGGGCAATTGCGACTTTTGTTGTGGCTTTGGTTTTTATTGCCGGCGACAGTTTTATCATTCCAAACGTGATGCGCCCGCTTTTTAAGTCTTATCTTCAAGATCATATGTTGGATAATTTGCGGCTTATGCCAGCAGCTTTGTTTTACCTCATTCAGATCGGTGGATTAGTTAATCTAGCGGTAAAACCGGCCATGAAGCTCGGTTCAAATAAAGTGGCATTGGTCAATGGCGCAGTTTTGGGGCTCGTTGCTTATTCTTGTTATGAGATGACAAGCTGGACCATTATGAGCCGTTGGCACTTAAACCTAGTGCTGGTTGATACAGCTTGGGGCACGCTGATTTCAGCCGTTTCTGCTTGGTGCGGTGCTCTGGCAGGGCGTCGGTGGCAAGAGCGCACACCAGAATTGAAATAATTGCGGACCTTAAAAGAATCTTTCTCAAACGTTAACAACTTTAACGCTTTTCTAACTATGCGCGTCGCACAGTCATGTCTCGTTAACCGTGGTTGGAAAGTGTGCGTTAATGTCTGGCAGGCACGTGGCAGTTTTGATGGGAGGGCTTTCTTCGGAAAGGCCTGTTAGCCTATCATCCGGCAAGGCTTGCGCCGATGCATTAGAATCGGTTGGCTATCATGTCTCACGCATTGATGTTGGCCGCGATATTGCCAGTGTTCTGAGCGGGCTAAGGCCGGATGTGGCGTTTAACGCGCTTCATGGGCCTTTTGGCGAAGACGGTACCATTCAAGGCATTCTAGAATATTTGCAAATTCCCTATACCCATTCTGGCCTGCTTGCTTCAGCGCTGGCAATGGATAAGGGTCAAGCCAAGATTGTTGCTGCGGCTGCTGGTGTTAAGGTTGCTGAGAGCCGCATCATGGACCGCAACGATATTGCCCATGAACACCCGATTGCACCGCCTTATGTCATTAAGCCGGTTGCGGAAGGCTCAAGTTTTGGCGTGATCATTGTGCAGGCAGGCGCAACCAACCCGCCGCAATCCATTCATGGCACCGACTGGACGTACGGCGACCGCGTCATGGTGGAGCGTTATATTCCGGGGCGCGAATTGACATGTGCGGTGATCGGCGACCGCTCGCTCGGCGTCACTGAAATCATTCCGCTGGGCCAAGAATTTTATGATTTTGATTCAAAATATAGAAATGGTGGCTCAAAACACCAATGCCCTGCCGAACTTTCACAGTCTGTTTACCAAGATATTGAAAAGATGGCAGTTGAGGCACACCGCGCAATCGGCTGTCGCGGCGTCTCACGAAGTGACTTTAGGTATGACGACAAGGGTTCAGGTGACGTAATCTGGCTTGAGGTAAATACCCAGCCCGGCATGACGCCAACCTCCCTGGTGCCGGAATTGGCTAACCACGCTGGCATGTCGTTTGCAGAACTGGTGGACTGGATTGTGAAGGACGCATCGTGCGGGCGCTAAAAGACACCAGATACAGAAGCTTGAACGGCATTGATGAAAGCCATTTGCTTTTACCGCGTCCTCTGCGCGTCGCTGTGCGATTTGCAAAACGGTTTGCCACTGGCGGCGTTGCATTGCCAAAATATCTTGGCGTCACGCTGGCATTTGGATTTTTAGCTGCTACGGCTGTCTATGGCACATGGCAGGCTGGCATGATGCCGGGCCTCGTCGCCCAAACTGCCAACCATGCAGGCCTATCTGTCGACGCAATCAAAATTACGGGTCATCAACGCACGACACAAGCTGAGGTTTTGGTGGCGCTTGGTTTTGACGCCAACCCTTCGATTATCAATCTTGATGTCGAGAGGGCTCGTTTGAATTTGTTGCAATTGCCGTGGGTGGCATCTGCAAGTGTCGGCAAAGCCTACCCAAGCGCAGTGAGCGTTGAGATTGTGGAGAAGAAGGCCGGTGCCATATGGCAAAATGGTACCGAGATTGTAGCACTTGACGATACTGGCGCGGCCATTGGCCCGGCCCGATTGGCGGGCGACCGGGCGTTGCCGGCTTTTGTCGGCGAAGGGGCTGATAAAACCGGCTTGCAGTTTGTAGCTCTGGTTCGTGCAAATGCGCCTTTATTGGCAGATCAGGTCAAGGTTCATATCCGGATTGCGGACCGCCGCTGGGATTTGTTGATGATGAATGGTGTGACTGTAAAGCTTCCGGAGATTGAAGCAGAGCTGGCGTTGGCAACGCTCAATGATATGCAAGCAAATTTCGAAGTGTTGGGGCGCGATGTGACCTCAATTGACTTGCGCATTGTTGGGCGCACCGCACTTGGCCTTGGCGAAACAGCATTGGCACAATTATTCCCGCCAAAAGACGGTGAAGCAAAAGTGGGCGAGAAAATACAATGAGCCGCGCTGCACCCCGCACAGAAACCGTTTCCGTTTTGGATATTGGTTCAACCAAAATTACCTGCATTATTGCGCGTCTTAAACCTTGCGATGATATGGATGTGCTGCATGGCCGTACCCACCGTATTGAAGTGGCCGGTATCGGGCATCAAAAATCGCGCGGCATAAAATCTGGTTTCGTCGTGAACTTGGATGAAGCTGAGCAAGCTATCCGCATGGCGGTTGATACTGCTGAACGCATGGCCGGCCTGACTGTGGAGTCACTTATCGTCAACACCTCAGCCGGGCGTTTGAAAAGCACGATTATTTCGGCAAATATTGCGCTCAACGGCCAAACCGTAACGCAGGCTGATGTCCGCAAAGTTGTTGCTACCGGTATGCAGCGTTGCTCGCAAACCGATCGCGAGATTGTCCATGCTTTTCCGACAGCCTTCACACTTGATGGCGATATTGGCATTGCCGACCCTATTGGGCTCAGTGGTGATACGCTTGGCGTCTCGATCCATTTGATGACGGCGGATAGCGGGCCATTACGTAACCTTGAGCTTTGCGTGAATCGTGCCCATTTGGCGGTTGCCAGTTTTGTGGCCACGCCATTTGCCAGCGGCCTTGCGGCTTTGGTTGCAGACGAGTCTCAACTTGGCGCAGCCTGTGTGGATTTCGGCGGCGGGACAACATCAATTGGCATATTTTCAGGCGGCAAGTTTGTCCATGGTACTGTTCTACCCATCGGCGGCCAGCATATCACGATGGATATCGCCCGTGGATTGTCGGTTTCTCTGGATGATGCTGAGCGCCTTAAAGTCATGCACGGTTCTGCACTTTCTCTGGCAAGCGACGATCATGATATGATCGTCACACAGGCCATCGGCTCTGTCGGCACAGATGGCAACCTGCAGATTCCCCGCGCTTTACTGTCGCGTATTATTGCTGCGCGGGTTGAAGAAACCCTTGAACATGTGCGTGACGCGATTGCTGCTTCAGGCATGGCACCGGCGATCGGCAAACGATTAATCATTACTGGCGGTGGCTCACAATTAACCGGTCTTGGCGAAGTTACGCGCCGTGTGCTTGGCCGCAACCCGCGCCTCGGCCGCCCGCTTGGCGTTGCTAAATTGCCTGAAACAGCCAAAGGCCCGGCGTTCTCATCGATCGCCGGTTTAACCATTCACCCGCAGCTTGCGGAATTTGACATGAACACCCGGAATACGCGTGACCGAAATGTTCTTACTGGAACTTTGGGTCGTTTCAGCGCGTGGTTCAGGGATAATTTTTAACTCAACTTCCGGCTTGGCCGGGGCGCTGCCTTGGGGAAGGTGGCAAGCAGTCTTCGAAAGGACAGCAAAATGACGATCAACCTCCATAAACCGGACCTTACCGAGTTGAAGCCCCGTATCATCGTGTTCGGTGTTGGCGGCGGCGGCGGCAATGCTGTCAACAATATGATCAATGCCGGCCTTGAGGGCGTTGATTTTGTGGTGGCCAATACTGATGCTCAAGCGCTGGCAATGTCTCGCGCTGCCCGCATTATCCAACTTGGTGCAGCGGTCACTGAGGGCCTTGGCGCAGGTTCGCAGCCTGAAATTGGCCGTGAAGCTGCCGAAGAGTGCATCGATGAAATTCTCGATCATTTGAATGGCGTTCATATGTGCTTTGTGACCGCCGGCATGGGTGGCGGCACTGGCACTGGCGCTGCCCCGATTGTGGCGCGTGCTGCCCGCGAACGCGGAATTTTGACTGTTGGTGTTGTGACAAAGCCGTTTCACTTTGAGGGCCGTCGCCGCATGTTGACTGCTGACAAAGGCATCGAAGCGCTGCAAGAGCATGTCGATACTTTGATTGTAATCCCGAACCAAAACCTGTTCCGGATTGCCAATGACAAAACCACTTTTGCTGACGCTTTCTCAATGGCCGATCAGGTTTTGTATTCTGGCGTCGCCTGCATTACCGACTTGATGGTCAAAGAAGGCCTTATCAACCTCGATTTTGCGGATGTGCGTTCTGTGATGCGCAATATGGGCAAAGCCATGATGGGCACGGGCGAAGCTTCAGGTGATGGCCGTGCGATGGCTGCCGCAGAAGCTGCAATTTCCAATCCGCTGCTTGATGAAACATCCATGAACGGTGCTCAAGGCTTGTTGATCTCGATCACCGGTGGCCGCGATATGACGTTGTTTGAGGTTGATGAAGCTGCAACGCGTATCCGTGAAGAGGTTGACCCTGAAGCCAATATTATTGTTGGCGCGACATTTGATGAGTCACTCGAAGGTGTTATTCGTGTTTCTGTTGTTGCCACTGGTATTGATGGCAGTGCAAAACAGCAAATCAACGACATTCGTTCCAATCTAAGCGCTGCAATTGCCAAACCGCAAACCGCAGCACCAAAACCAAATCCTGTTGCAGCAACCTCTGTGTTACAAGCAGCTCAGCCAGCACCGCGTCTGTCGGAGGCTGTCCCTGTTGCGGTCCGCGCTGATCCTGTTGCAGAACTCATCAACCGTACAGAGGCCAACCGGGCCGATGATTGGGAAGATGATATTGTAAGTCGCCGCCAAAGTATTGCCGGTGAAATCTTCAAACCACGTTCAACCTTGTTTGGTACACCAGCTGTTCCGGTTCAAAGCCAGCCGGTGATGCGTGCGCCGCAACCGGTTGCGCCAATGATGGCACAGCCAGCGCCGGTGGCGCCGCCACAGCCGCGCATGCCGCAAATCGAAGAGTTTTCTGCTCCGGTTCAAGCCGCGTTTCATGACCGTCAGCGTGAAGCTGCGCCAAAACCAATTGAAGACCGTTCGCCAGTTGGGCTTTTGCGCCGCTTAACCAATGGTTTGACCCGCCGCGATGACGAAACTTCATCTTTGCAGCCAGCCCTGCCGCGCGAAGCTTCTTTGCGTCCAGCGCAAGCTGCCGATCAACGCCGTGTTGAGCCTACGGCCTCAATTTACGCACCGCGGCGTGATGGGGCAGATGGGTCGCGCATTGTTGCAGCCGCAAATAACGGTGACGACGATATATCAGATATTCCGGCCTTTCTTCGTCGCCACGCCAATTAGTTAGCGCCAGTGCCTTGATCAAGGCAAAAAATATATATTGTAACAAAATGCGAAGGCAGGTTTGCTTGCCTTCGCACAAATTTGCCAATAATGAAGCAAAATCAGAGCGATAGATTGCTTTTGACTAAGTCATATTTGGTAAAAAAGCGTGATTTTCCTGCTTCGAGACAAACGGCTATTGTGTCGAAAATCAGGCAGCGACTCACGGGGATTTTGAGCGCGGCTGCTGACCAGAATAAGTTGGAGTACTCTATGGTATTTGACTGGCGGGGGCAGCAATCCACAATCGCGCGCAGTGCGTTTGTGAGTGGCATAGGTGTGCATTCTGGTGAAGCAACTACGCTTGTGCTTCACCCTGCGGAGCCCGATACGGGCATTATGTTTCGCCGCCTTCGTCCTGGCCGTGAGCCGGTTTTGATCCCTGCCATTTCGTCTTCGGTTTGCCACACTGACTATTGCACGGCCGTGGGTTTCGGCACTGTTTCAATAGCTACGATTGAGCATTTAATGGCCGCGCTCTATGGCTGCGGCATTGATAATTTGATTGTTGATGTCGATAGTAATGAGGTGCCTATTTTAGATGGCAGCGCCGCACCATTTATCGCATTGATTGAAGACGCCGGCATTGAAATGCAAGATGCGCCGCGTCGCTACATCCGTGTTAAAAAGCCAGTTCGGGTGGAAATGGGCGCGTCATGGGCCGAATTTTTGCCGCATGAAGGCACGCGTTTTGAAGTCGAGATTGATTTTGAAAGCCCGGTGATTGGTCGTCAGAAATATATCGGCGATGTTAACTCCGCCAGTTTTCGCCGCGATCTTTCGCGCGCCCGCACGTTTGGTTTCCTGGGCAATGTTGAGCGTCTTTGGGCTTCAGGCCACGCGCTTGGCTCATCGCTGGGTAATTCGGTCGTTATTGGCCATGATGATGTGATTATTAACGTTGAAGGTCTTCGCTACAAAGACGAATTCGTGCGCCATAAGGCGCTTGATGCCGTTGGCGACTTGGCGTTAGCAGGTGCGCAATTTATTGGGTGTTTCAGATCTTATCGTGGCGGCCATGCAATGAATGCCAAGGCACTTCGAAGATTGCTATCTGACAGCTCTGCGTTTGAAATTGTTGAACCTCGCAAGATCAAGTCTTTTGCTCGGGGTGGCGATATGGTGGCTGTATCGGCGCCGGTTTATGCGCCTTGGGTGCTATAGCCAGTCCAATTAACTATTTTTTGGACATTTTTACAAAATTTATTGTCATTGCTGCTTCTTGCCTTCATTTTGCGCCATTGCGCCAGCAAGGGCCAACGGGTAAACCGTTTACAGAACTTTAAGGTGCGGCTCGATGTTGGTTGATTTCCCGATGAAAATTGTTTCTGTATCTCGGCTTAAAACATTTGTGTTGGTGGCAGCTTCGGCATTGTTGCTAAACTTGGCTGGTTGCGCGTCGGAACAAGATATTGACCTGTCGAAATATGTTGCTGAAATTGAAGCTCCCGATGTCCTTTACAACCAAGGTCTTGCCAATCTGGACGCCGGAAAATTAAGTGAAGCCTCGAGGAAGTTTGAGGCCGTTGACCGCGATCACCCGTATTCTGATTTCGGGCGCAAGGCAAAAGTGATGATTGCTTTTACCAAATACCGTCAGGGCGACTATAAAGGTGCCATCGATGCCAGCCGCCGCTTTGTAACAGAATTTCCAGCGGATCCTGATGCCGCTTATGCGCAGTATATTGTTGGTCTGGCCTATTACCGGCAAATTAAAGATACAACCCGTGATCAGCGTGAGGCACGTAGCACTGCAACAGCCATGCAAGAGTTGGTCGACCGTTACCCAGACAGTGAATACGTAGATGACGCTAAAAACAAAATTATTTTTGCGCGAGATCAGTTGGCTGGCAAAGAAATGCAAGTCGGGCGTTATTATCAAGAGCGGAAAGAATATATCGCCGCTTTAACGCGATACAAAGCGGTCGTGCAGACTTATGCCAACACCCGCCATGTTGAAGAGGCTTTGCTGCGTTTGACTGAGACCTATTATGCGATGGGCCTGACAGCAGAAGCGCAAACTGCAGCAGCAGTTTTGGGTAATAATTTCCCTGACAGCGAATGGTATAAAGACAGCTATACTTTGCTTCAAACAGGTGGGCTCGAGCCACGCGAAGTTGGCACCAATTGGCTAACGAAAGTTGGGCGGTCGCTGGTCGGCGCTTAATGCTAAAACGAGGCCACGGTTATGCTGGTTTCCCTCACGATCCGCGATATTGTTTTAATCGACCATTTGTCGCTGGATTTTACGTCCGGGCTTTCGGTTCTTACCGGTGAAACCGGCGCCGGTAAATCAATTTTGCTGGATAGTTTGTCATTAGCACTCGGTGCGCGCGGTGACGCTTCGCGGGTGCGTGAAGGGGCAAGCCAAGGCCAAGTCGTAGCAGTGTTTGATGTGCCGATGGCGCACCCGGCGCGGGCGCTTCTTAAAGCCCGTGAAATTGAAGCGGACAGCGACATTATATTAAAACGGGTGCAAGGCGCTGATGGGCGGGCGCGCGTTTTCGTTAATGATGCGCCAGCCAGCGTTGGCCTGATGCGCGAGCTTGGTGCGTTGTTGGTCGAAATTCACGGTCAACATGATGATCGCGCATTGGTTGACCCTTCAGCACACCGGACTTTGCTGGATGCTTATGGCGGGCTGACAGCCGAAGCTTTTGCACTGGGGGCTCTATGGCGAAATTGGCGCGACGCTGTCACTGCTGTAGATAAGCATCGCGCCCGCGTGTCGGCGGCCAAACGCGACGCCGACTACTTGAAAGCCTCGCACGAAGATCTGGCCAAACTCAACCCGCAGCCGGGCGAAGAAACCAATCTTGCCAACAGGCGTTCGGCCATGATGAAGGCTGAAAAAGTAGCAGGCGAAATTAAAGATGCTGAAGATGTGATCGGCGGGGCAAACTCACCGATCAGCCAGCTTGCTGCGTTGCAGCGTCGTCTCGCGCGCAAGGGCAGTGAAGCGCAAAGTCTGGTTGAACCAATTTTGCAGGCGCTCGAAGCCAGTCTCAACGAGCTTGACCGTGTGCAATCAGCGGTTGACGCCGCTGCGCGCGCGGCAGATTTTGACCCTGCAGAATTGGAGCGAAGTGAAGAGCGGCTGTTTGCCATCCGCGCTGCTTCCCGCAAATATTCGGTGCAGCCAGACCAATTGGCGGCAACCGCCGCAAAATTTGCGGCTGATTTGGCAGCAATTGACGCCGGGACACATTTATTGGCTGGTTTGCAAAAAGCCGAAATTGAGGCTCGCGCGGCATTTGAAACGGCGGGCCAAGCGCTTTCGGCAAAACGCAAGACGGCCGCTGTTGGGTTGGTAACAGCCGTTCACGCAGAATTGCCCAGCCTGAAATTGGAAGCCGCAGAATTTATAGTTGAGATGCAGTCCGATGCAGCGCACGCAAGCGCCGAAGGTATCGACACGATTGAATTTTGGGTGCGCACCAACCCTGGCACCAAAGCCGGGCCCATGATGAAGGTTGCGTCCGGCGGCGAACTCTCGCGGTTTTTGCTGGCCTTAAAAGTGGCGCTTGCCGAAAAAGGCACCGCGCCCACTTTGGTGTTTGACGAGATTGATACTGGTGTTGGCGGAGCTGTGGCAGATGCTATTGGCCACCGGTTGGCGCGGCTTGCAAAATCCGTGCAAGTGCTTTCCGTTACCCATGCGCCGCAAGTTGCCGCAAGGGCCGATACGCATTTTTTAATTGCGAAAAAAGGCGATGGCCAAGGATCAATGCGCACCAGCGTAACGCCGCTTGAGAATGATAAACGCCGCGAGGAAATTGCGCGGATGCTGGCAGGCGCAACCATCACCGATGAAGCTCGTGCCGCAGCGGCGCGTTTGTTGCAGGCAGCGGCGGCGTGAACGTGCGCGAGAAATCGGTCGAGATTTTGAGCGGTAAAGAAGCTGCAAACGAACTTGAAAAACTGGCTGCTGAAATTGCAGAGCACGATGGGCGCTATCATGGCGATGATGCACCACTTATATCTGATGCAGATTATGATGCGCTTCGTAATCGAAACAACGCGATAGAGGCGAGGTTTCCAGACTTAGTACAGGCGGATTCGCCGTCGCACAAAATTGGCTCGATGGTGTCTGAGAAGTTTGGCAAAATCCGCCATGCAGTGCCAATGTTGTCACTCGATAATGCATTTAGTGATAGTGATGTTTTGGATTTCACGGCCCGTATCCGCCGGTTTTTGAAACTCGATGATGACGCAAAAATTGCAATAACCGCCGAACCAAAAATCGATGGGTTGTCGTTATCCTTGCGCTATGAAAACGGCGTGCTGGTGCATGCCACGACGCGCGGTGACGGGCAGGAAGGCGAAGATGTAACGCTCAATGCCAGAACGATTGCTGATATTCCGCAGCGTTTGAAAGGCGATGTGTCAACCGTTCTAGAAGTGCGCGGCGAAGTTTATATGAGCCATGCTGATTTTGCGGCGCTCAACGAAAAGGCCACTGCTGCCGGTATTGCGCTTTACGCCAACCCGCGCAATGCAGCGGCGGGGTCGCTGCGTCAATTGAATGCCTTGATTACCCGTGACCGTGCGCTGAAATTTTATGCTTATGCGTGGGGTGAAGTCAGCGATTTTGGGTCAGACACGCAATTCGGCATGGTTGACGTACTTGCTGGCTACGGTTTCAAAACCAATGCTTTGATGGCAAAATTTGACACTGTGGAGGGCCTGATCAGCCATTACAAAATGATCGAAGCGCAGCGGGCTTTGCTGGGCTACGACATTGACGGTGTGGTTTACAAGGTCGACAGCTTGGAATTACAACGCCGTTTGGGGTTTGTATCGCGCAGCCCGCGCTGGGCGATTGCGCATAAGTTTCCGGCTGAAAAAGCAACGACCACCTTGCTTGCAATTGATATTCAAGTCGGGCGTACGGGCGCGCTAACGCCGGTGGCACGGTTAAAACCAGTGACGGTTGGCGGCGTGGTTGTGACCAATGCGACGTTGCACAATGCCGAGGAAATTGAACGTCTTGGCATTAAAATCGGTGACACGGTGCGGGTGCAGCGGGCGGGAGATGTTATCCCGCAAATATTGGGTGTTGAGGCCTCGCCTGCCGACGCAACTGCTTTTGTGTTTCCGCATATTTGCCCGTGTGATTTGAAAACACCGGTCGTGCGCGAGGCCATTGGCACAGGCGGTGAAGGCGTTGTCAGCCGGTGCTCTGGCGAATTTGCCTGCCCGTATCAGCGTATTGAACACCTCCGTCATTTTGTCGGGCGCAAAGCGTTTGACATCGAAGGCCTTGGCGAAAAGCAGATTGCATTGTTTTTTGATGATGAAGACCTAACGGTAAAAAGCCCAGTTGATATTTTCACGCTAGCAAAACGTGATGGGGTAAATCTTAAAAAGCTGAAAGATAAAGAAGGCTTCGGCGCCTTGTCAGTGGCGAAATTATTTGACGCGATTGACGCACGGCGCAATATTCAGCTTGACCGGATGATCTTTGGTTTGGGCTGCCGCCATGTCGGCGAGGCTACCGCAAAAGTGTTGGCGCGGGCATATGGTTCCTGGTCTGCATTTCATGATGCTGCGGTTGAAGTGGCGGCGGGTAATTTGGTCATACGTGCTGAAATGGACGCCCTTGAAGAAATAGGTGATGCCGTTTTGGATGCCATTGCGCGTTATTTTGCTGAACCGCATAATCTTAGTCTCGTAGAACGCTTAGCTGGCGAACTAACGATTTTGGATGCAGAAAAGCCAGCATCTGAATCGCCGGTTTCTGGCAAAACCATTGTGTTTACTGGCGCGCTAGAGAAAATGAGCCGTGATGAAGCCAAGGCAATGGCTGAACGTCTGGGGGCAAAAGCAGCGGGTTCTGTTTCCAAAAAGACCGATTTGGTTGTCGCCGGGCCCGGGGCAGGGTCTAAGCTGGCGGAAGCACAAAAGCTGGGAATTGAAGTCATTAGCGAAGATGAGTGGTTTTTGAGGATTGGCGGATAATACACCGCTTGCCTTATGACTACGCAAACATAACGATGGTAATGGGTATTGAACCCACCATTAAATATTTTGCACTTCCAGCAAAGCGCACTGAATGCTAGGCGCAATTAATGCTCTCACCCCAAGTCAGATCTGAATTTTTTTCCGGTATGCGGCGGTCACTTCCTGTGCTGATTTCGGCGGCCCCATTTGGCGCTTTGTTTGGTGCCGTGGCTGTCGATAACGGCTTTACGGTTGGTGAAGCAGTTTTTATGAGTGCCATAGTTTTTGCCGGTGCCAGCCAGATGGTTGGCTTGGAGTTATTTGGCCAAAATGTTGCACCTTGGTTGATTGTGCTTTCAATTCTGGCCGTTAACTTTCGCCACATTCTTTATTCAGCGGCTATTGGAAAACATCTCAATTTTGGTGCTGAGTGGAAACGCCATCTGGCATTTTTTATGATGACCGATCCGCAATTTGCCGAAGCTGAAAGTAAAGTGCAACGCGATGGCAGTGTTAGTTTTGCATGGTATTTGGGTTGCGGCTTGCCGGTATATTTTTCATGGCCGGTACTGGCGTGGGTTGGTGCAAGCTTCGGTAAACTTATCCCTGATCCTGCAATGTTTGGGCTGGATGTTGTTTTATCAATCTATTTCTTTGGGGTGCTGCTCACCACGCGCAAACGCGCGTTGTGGGTTCCCGTAGTTGCTGTAAGCGCGCTCACTTCAATTGCTGCATGGCATACGATTGGCTCGCCTTGGCACGTTTCGGTTGGCGCGATTGCTGGCGTTGTTGTCGCCGCGGTTTTGGTCAAGCCGGTGGTTCGGGCATGAGTGAGAACGTCTGGATTATTATCGCGGCGGCCGTCGTGACTTACTTCACCCGCGCTGGCGGCTTTTGGATTTTGTCGCGTTTTGAGCGCATCCACCCGCGGGTGGAAGCCGGGCTTAACGCCGTTCCCGCTGCTGTTCTCACAACGCTTGTGGCGCCACAAATGGCACAGGGCGGCGTTGCTGAACTCAGTGCATTCGCGGTTGCCGGTGTTGTTGGTTTGCGCTTTGGAATGATCGGTGGGTTTTTAACCGGTTGGGCCACCATTATTGCGTTGCGCGCCGCCGGGTTTTGAAGCGTCTCTAAGCGTCTCTCACTAGCCGCAAACCCGGATGCATTGGCGGCACGCCAGCCGAACAACCGCCGGAATAGGCGTTGCGCAAAAACACTGGAATTTCTGCTTCGTGGTCGCCGCTGACATAAAAAGCCGGGCATAGTGCAACTGTGACATTGGCATTCACGCAGCTGGACGTCCATTCCCAGACATTACCGCTTCAATAAGGTTGCGGTTGACATAGGCATAAAGCCCCGGCTGGCGAAATTTATAGGCCGCCGCCCCAGCTGAGCCACCACGGATAAACCATGGCTCAAGGTTGGTGGCTGGCCGATCTGCAAACGATCCGGTTTCCCAAACCAAATCGCCAGGACCGCCAATCAAATGCGGGCGGCTGTCGCCGTTGGCTTGAGCGTGAACGAGAAGAACTTTTTCGCCAACGCTTGCCTTCATAACGTTTTCACCGGTCAAAAAACCAACCTTGCCATTGAATACAACATGGGTCAGCTTGGGCGCTTATGTAAATTTGCCACGGTAAACCGGTTTAACTCTGCAAAAAATGCGTTCCGAGCAGAAAGAAGCATGTGCGTGAGGCTGCAAACCGGAGTGATGACACAACTATTGGTTGCCGGTTCAAAATACTCCACAAGCGGACTGTTTCCTTCACAAAACGCAGCAAAGCGGCCAATTTGGATGCTTTCAGGAGGCAACGCAAGATTGAGACTACCGCCGCTCCCGCTTGTTGTTTCCAAATATCCGGCCCTGCCAAGCATTTGCGAAATTTTCATCAGGTGGTTTTTAGAAATGCCATAGGTTGTCGCGGCCTGAGCGATTGTTACGGCTTCTGGTGCTTTTACAGCCACAAATGTCAGCAATCAAAGAGCGCAATCTGTGTTGTGTTAGGCGCATGCCAGTCACTTAAATATGAATACATGGTGCATCTTATGGCGGTATGCTAAGGCTGCAATGCGAGAAAATCCTTGGCGGAAAGCGCAAAACCAACGGGTCTTAAAACGACTAACGCGGCTTTTTGGGCAATGCTTTGGTGGCTTTTTTGAGCCAATTGCGTGTTGAAGGCGGTAAGATCGGCTCCAGTTCTTGCCAAACCCGCGCATGGTAAGCGTCGATCCACTTTAGCTCCGCACGCTCAAGTAAATGCGTGGCGATGAGGCGGCGGTCAATCGGGCACAGGGTCAAGGTTTCAAAACGATGCATTGCAATTTCGCCGCCCGTTGGAACCCGGGCAGGCTCTACCAAGACTAAGTTTTCAATGCGGATGCCAAAAGCGCCCGCCCTGTAATACCCTGGTTCGTTGGATAAAATCATTCCCGCCAGCAAAGGCTCCATCCCGCGCTTGGAAATGCTTTGCGGGCCTTCATGCACTGACAAAAACGAGCCAACGCCGTGGCCCGTGCCATGAGCATAATCAAGCCCTGCGTCCCACAATGCCCGCCGCGCCAAAACATCCAAATCAACACCGCGTGTGCCCGCCGGAAATTTTGCGAGGGAAATTGCAATCATGCCTTTCAGCACCAAAGTAAACGCACTGCGCATTTTATCGGTTGGCGCGCCAATTGGCACAGTGCGGGTGATGTCAGTGGTGCCATCTAAATATTGCCCGCCGGAATCAATGAGAAACAACTCGCTGTTGCAGAGCGTGCGATTGGTGCTTTGTGTCACACGGTAGTGCACAATTGCGCCGTTGGGGCCGGAACCGGATATTGTATCAAAGGAAATATCTTGAAGCTTCATGCCTGATTTCAACGCATTTTTGCGGCGGCACTGTTCCAGCTTTTTAGTGGCGGTAATTTCATCAATTGTGCCGGGCTGTTGCGCATCAAGCCATGATAAAAACATCACCATCGCTGCGCCATCACGGCGTTGGGCCAAGCGCGCCCCTTCCATTTCGGCTGCGTTTTTCTGGGCCCGCAAAAGCACAATAGGATCGCGCGCAATGATAAATTTTGCACCGGCATCGCGTAACGCCGCCATCATTGCTTCCGGCGTTGAAGCGGGGTCGGCCAAAATGGTGTTGCCTTGTTTGGCCAGCGACACCAGTTCAGCAATCAAGCTGCCACGTGGCCGCAATTCTGCAACCTGCGCAATCATTTCCAGGCTTTCGGCACTTATTTTTGATTTTGGCAAAAACAACAGCGCCTTCCGGTTTTTGCGCAAAACTGCAAAGGCCAATGCAACCGGCACGTGCGGAATATCGCGCCCGCGGATGTTGAATGCCCAGGCCAATGAAGATGGATCAGACAATATTGCGGCATCAGCGCCGGTAGCAGCAAGCAATTTTGAAAGCGCTTGGCCTTTGCTTGCCGTCGAAGCACCAGCCAATTGTTCTGGGTGGCTGACAACTTTAGCCTTGGGTGCAGCTGGTCTATCTGGCCAAATAGCATCAACAGGATTTGCGTTCAGCGCTTTGAGTGTGAAGCCATTATTCATCGCGGCTTGCCGCAATCGCTCAATTGAACCAGCTGTATGAAGCCAAGGATCGAACCCGATGGTGAGGCCTTGACCATTTTTCTCCAGCCAACCGCCCGGAGAAACCGCAACCAAATCATCAATTTCAATCAATTTTGTGTTGGTTTGTTGCGCAGCTTGGATGGTGTACCGACCATCGACAAATAGAACCGCGCGGTTTTTCAAAATAACCGCTAGGCCCGCCGAGCCAGAAAAACCGGTGATATAGCGTAACCGTTCTGAACCCGGTGCAACATATTCGCCTTGATGCTCGTCAGAGCGCGGGATGATCACCCCATCGACGCCAAGGCCTTCAAATGTGGCACGCAAGGCAGCAATACGGCTACTGCTTTCGGCAGAATCCTGCGAATCGTCAAAATGTTGAAACATAAACAACTCCTTGAATCAAAACTGCCTCAGCTATACCAAAACTGCAATGCTGCGTTGCACAACAAAACAGTGTGCGCCTTATTTGATGCACTACATTGAGGTCTGGGAGGTAAAACCTTTTGCGAGGAATTTGCCATGACAATGTACCAAAAGACGATGAACCAAATGACGATGAACCGAAAACCGGCATCAATTTTTCGCCGGATTTATAACAATGTTTTAGAGGCCCGCGCGCGTGAAGCCAACCGGCACATCAACCGGACTTTGAAAATGATGGGTGATGACGGCCTCAACGCCAGAAGCTTTAACACCATGGGATTGAACCGCGACTAGCTGAAAGGCTAGCGCTTCAATGGGACCCTACTTGCGTTTGAAATGCAGCGTTACCCAGCCCTCAAGGCTGGAGCGCTGCGTAAAAGCAAAACCATTTGTTACGTAAGCGGCAACAACGTGTTTGGATTGGCGATCAAGGATACCGGACAGCACAAGGTCGGCACCTGCTAAACAGGCCGCTGCCATATCCGGTGCGAGCTGCATGAGTGGCCGTGCCAGAATGTTTGCGACGATCAAATCATAGGGTGCATGGTGGCGTATTGCCGGGGCATCAAAACCTTCAGCAACCGCAAATTCGACCAAATGCGCGCATCCGTTCAGCTCGGCATTTTGGTGCGCAATTTGAACTGCGAGTGCATCATTGTCGGTGGCAAGAACTTTTCGGTTGGTTAGCTTTGCCAGCACCAAGGCCAAAACCGCACTACCCGTTCCTAAATCCAGCATGTTTTGAGGCGCGCGGCGTTTCAGGATTTTCTGTAGCATCGCAATGCAGCCAGCAGTCGTACCGTGGTGACCGGTGCCAAAAGCCTGCGCGGCTTCTATCTCAATTCCGATATCACTGCTCCGCACAACATGCTTATCGTGGCTGCCATGCACAACGACGCGGCCGACCCGAACCGGTGCTAATCCTTCTAGCGAATGAGCGACCCAATCAATATCCGGCATCACTTCGCGGAGTATGTTTAAGCCAAAAGCGTCGGAACCAACGCGGTTGCGGATACGGGCTTCAACTTCGTCCTCTTGCCCTTGGAAGACATAGACAGACAACTGAAAGAGATCGTCGTCTTCGTTGATTTCATTGAAATCAATTGGATAGCCATCGTCCTCGAACTCAGATTCAAGAAAGAAATGAATACGCTTCAACTCCGCTTGAGGCCCGATCATAAAAATCCGCGTTTGGTTCATAAAAAACTCTCAATGGTGTTGTTGCAAATCAGCCCAAACGCAGCGGTGGTTTGATCTATATGCCGCCTGCCCGGGGCCGCCAAGCCATTATCTATGGTGAGCTGTATTGGCTTTTAAGGTTTGCCCTCGCAAAACCAACAAACTTCACCTACATGCGTAAAAACCATGGAGTGTTTAACATGACCCATTTTGCCCGCTCGGCCATTGCCGCCATTGCACTTTCGGCAGCTGCCCTTCTGCCCGCTGCTGCCCAACAAATCGGCGAGGTTGGCGTGGATTGGCTCGGCAATGACATCATTATTGAAGCCGTAAAAGACCCGGCAATCACCGGCATAACCTGCCATGTCGCCTATTTTGACCGCGGCGTCATAGACCGCCTGCAAAAGGGCAATTGGTTTGAAGATCCCTCAAATTCATCCATATCATGCCGCCAGACGGGCCCCGTCACGATTGGTACAATTGATTTGAGCCAAGAGGGGGAGGATATTTTCAGTGAAGGCCGATCGCTAGTTTGGAAAAGCCTAATTGTGAACCGCATTTATGATAAAGCCAATGATACGTTGGTTTATCTCGCCCATACCCGCCAAGTCCAAGATGGGTCGGCTAAAATGTCGATGTCGGTCGTGCCGCTTTATGCTGCCAACGCAACTTGGACCAACGGCAAGCCGTGAAGCATGATTTGATATTTGATGGTGAAATTGCGATTTGGGGCTTTGGCCGTGAGGGCCAAGCCACTTATGCATTTATCGTCGGTAAAAACCCGAAGGCGCATATTACCATCATCAATGACGGGCCGGTGGAAGATGCGCCGGTCGCGGTCTTAACTGGCAAAGCTGGCAGTTCTGCAATTGCCGCAGGGCAATTTCAATTGGTTGTCAAAAGCCCTGGCATCAGTCTCTACCGGCCGGAAATCGCAGAAGGCAAACTCAAAGGCACTGCGTTTACATCGGCCACAAACTTGTGGCTTGCAGCTTGGATGGGTGCGCTGACAATTGGCATTACCGGCACAAAGGGCAAAAGCACGACAGCCAGCGTGTTGCATTATCTATTCGGGCTCAGCGGCAAACGCTCCAAACTTCTGGGCAATGTCGGCTTGGCTGTGCTCGGCCAAACGCCGGGTGAAGACGTCACGGTGCTCGAACTTTCGTCCTATCAAATTGCCGATTTGCAGCACTTTCCGAAATTGGCTTTGGTCACAAATTTGCACCCAGAGCATGGGCCGTGGCACCATGGCCATGAGAATTACTTCCGCGATAAAATGCGGCTGATAACGGAGGATACCAGCATTCCGTTAGCGCTAAATGCGCATGATGAACGCGTTGCAGATTTTGTAACAGACCGGCCAAATGTGACGTATTTTGAAACGCCAGAAGGCTTTCACGTTGAAGGCGAAGGCTTATTTGATGGCGCACTAAAACTCGATGTCTGCAATTTGGCTTTGCGCGGGCGGCACAATTTGGTCAATGTTGCCGGTGCTTTTACTTTGCTTAAAATGGCAGGCGCCTACGAGGCTGGCCGCATTTGGGATTTTGCAGGCTTCACGCCCTTGCCGCACCGCTTGCAGGAGTTGCGTCTTTCAAATGGTGTGCTTGCCGTGAATGATAGCATTTCGACAATTCCTGAAACCACGCGCGCCGCGCTGGAGGTTTATGCGCAAGCGCCGTTTCATTTGATTTTAGGCGGCGTTGACCGTGGGCAGGACTTTGGCGCGCTTCTGACGCATCTCAAAACGCTGGAAACTCTGCGCGGCATCTATGTGCCCGATGGCCGCCATGTTGATTATCCAAGCACGGGCGAACGGTTGGAGCGCGATGTAAAGGTGGCAGGATTGCCAATGGCCGGACGTTTTGAAACCTTTGATCAGGCAGTGAAATCGGCTTTGAAAGCCGCTGTTGCAGGCGACACGATTTTGTTGTCGCCGGGTGCGCCCAGCCAGAACGAATTTGCTGATTTTGAAAAACGGGGCACACGGTTTTTGAAGTTGTGTGAGAGACACCATTTCCAATCTTAGTCATTCCCGCATTTATTGCGGGAACCTAGACTTACTTTCTGACATCGCAAAACAAGTCTGGGTCCCCGCAATAAATGCGGGGATGACTAAACTTTGGGCTTCGTGCTTTACTTTTCAGTCAGCCCCGCCCACGGCATTGGCACAAAATGCGGGCCTTTAATGTCCATCTCGGAGGCAAATCGCGCGCGCAAAGCCTCAAGATCATAACGTTCGTTCAATTCTGGGGCGAGTGCCCTAACCACCGCCTTGTTTTTCCAAAAAGGATGCGCCGCCAACATGGCAAAAGCCGCCGCTGTGTCTTCCACATCGCCAACACATTCCCACGGTTTCATGTCGCCAAGGCCCGCTAAATCGCGCGCCATTTGAACGTTTGTTTCATTCTCAAGAATATCCTTGCCGAAAATCGCGTCCATTTCTGGAGCATTGCAATGCGGGGCGAAAATCGCTGCGGTGAACACGCATTTAGGGCAGGTTCCGCACCAACGTTCATCGTCTGCCAACACCTTGGTTCCGGCAAACACGAAATTGCGGTTGCAGGATGTGAATTTGTTATGCGCCGGTTTGGCTTTTGTGGCGACTTCACGTGCAATCCAAAGTTCGGAGTAGGGCCGCAGCAACGAGAACCACTGAGGCGTTGCGCTAACGCATTCGTTAAGTGCCGCACGCATCAGGCCCTCAAAAGCAATCGACTTTGAATATTGGTGGTTGATGGCGTGGCCGTGGTGCATGATTGTGGGCTTGGACGCGCCGCGCTCATTGGCAAAAATCACGGCGCCTGCGCCTGTCAACGTCGCATAGGCGGTGAGGATGAGGCTGTTAATCGCGGTGATTGGCACATGGCCGTTATAGCCCCGTTTGGCGCGGGCCAGCGCAATAATTTCCGGCGCGATATGGCGGTGAATGAAGGTGAGCGGCTCACCAATCATATGCGCCAGCCGGTCGCCGACTTTAGTGTCGAGGATGATCGAGACCGGCTCGTAGGTAAGCCCCGCCTCATTCATTAACGCCATCGCGGCATGGCTGTCTTTGCCGCCGCCAAACGCCATGATGGCGTGGGTTGAGGCCGATTGCTGCGAGGCGGGCGCGGGGGTGCTGCCGCTCCAGTGCCAGCGCAGTTTTGGCGGGTAGGGCAGGGCATTGCAGAACAAAAACTCGCCAAGGCCCTCGGTGTAGCACGCAATGATGACAGCCCGCGCGGCCGGCCCGAGCGGCACTTCGACGGTGATGTCTGATGAGGCTGCGGCTTTGTAATAGGATACGCCAAGGATGGCAGCCATGAGGTTGAGAAGGGCAGGTTGAGTGCTGAGATTGCGAGTGGTTTTCGGCCAAATGACCCGCTCTTCAAACGTGCCGAATGTCGCGCAGGTGTAGCGGAATGCGCACTCATGGGCAGAGATAATGACGGGCGGGTGAATGGTGAACATGGCGGGGGTGTATGGGGGAAAGTTGCAAGTTGTGCAACTCGAAACCCGCTAAACTATAGTCATCCTCGGCCTTGTGCCGAGGACCCCGTCTTAAGAAACCCCGAAACTGATCAATTTATGACAAGAAAGCACTGGGTCCTCGGCACAAGGCCGATGATGCGGTCCTATGTAGCAAACGCACCAAGGTGCGGGCATGAGTAGGTTAATTGTCTTTCTGATTATTCTGCTTAATTTGTGTTTGTTTTCCGTTCATAATTACAAAACTTCCATTTTGGGTGACTTCATTTCCCGCGAGGTCATATATCCCACTATCGGGGTCGAGGAAAACGCGAATAGACGAAGTGCTCTCAAAGACATTCTCCCAACCGAAGTCGATGTTAGCCATAAAGTGGTTATTTTCAAAAATGAAATCAAAGCGACTAACGTTTCCGTTAAACCAAATGAAACTGACGGTGTCGCTTTCGCCATTAACAATGGACTCAGAATATGCTTCTTCTATGGGCCAAACTATTTCTTCAGACTTTGTTACACCTTCGACATTTTGGTAAATAGTAAACCAAAGCTTCGCCTTCCCCAATAGATCGAATGCTGGAGTTTGCCCGACGTTTTTTACCTGCAATTTGATGACGAAAAATTTAGGGGTAATTTCGTAAGTTGCGTTTGCAAACGAAAGATAAGGCCGGACTTGAGCCTCGCCCATCTCGCGGGTTACAGCGACGGCATCATCAGCGGATTTTACGGCATTTCTGGTTTCGCGTAGGCTCTCCTTGAGCAAATATACTGCCCATATGCTAGTTCCAGTTGCTAGAACCGAAAGTATGGCCATTAGCCACTGCGCGTATGAATCTTCCGCCTTAGTATACGTTTCCCATATACTAGGCCGAATGACTGGATTTGGTTTCCCAGTTTCTAAATTCTGCGCATTCTGGAACTGTTCTTGTTGATAAGTTGGGCTGCGAAAACCGGGGAAAGACCAAACAAGAAAAAACATCGATATTGCGACGCCGGACACTAATCCAATAGCAAAGATGACACCCCGGTTTTCTTTAAGCATCTTTTATTTCATCCATCGCATGAAGCAGCCTAAACCCCCCGCACAAACCCGTCCAGCACCCGCTTCTCCCCCGCCCTATCAAACAAAATCGTCAACTTGTTCCCCTCAACGCCCGTCACATCACCATTGCCAAATTTAATGTGAAACACGCGGTCGCCCGGTTTGTAGGCGGAGGCAACATCCGTCACGGATTTGGCGACGAGTTCGCCTTCCATAATGCGGCCTTTGACAGAGGTTCTGCCGGCGCCAAAATCTGAGTCAGATTCGCCGTAGCCGATGCGTTCTACCTGGTGGCCGGAGCGGTTACCCCAATTGTCGCGGGTGGCATCGGTGCGGTTGGCTTGGGCGCGTTGCCAGCCGGGGGAGGAGTAGGCGGCGTCAAACGGCTGTGCCCCTGCTTTTGTTGCACCGCCGTTTCCACCAGCGCCAACATTATCAAACCGCGATGAGCCATAGGGGTTGCGACCATATCCGCCATAGTTCTGGTCGGGTGCGGCGACGACGTCGCAGTGGTCGGCGGGAAGTTCGTCGAGAAAGCGCGACGGGATGGTGGATTGCCACATGCCATGCACCCGGCGGTTGGAGACGAACCACAAATGGGCGCGGCGTTTGGCGCGGGTGAGGCCGACGTAAGCGAGGCGGCGCTCTTCTTCGAGGCCGGAGCGGCCGCCTTCATCAAGTGCGCGCTGGTGCGGGAAGAGGCCCTCTTCCCAGCCGGGCAAGAACACGGTCTCAAATTCCAAGCCTTTGGCTGAATGCAGCGTCATAATGTTGACGGCATCGAGGTTGGCGTTTTGCTCGGCATCCATGACCAGTGACACATGCTCAAGGAAGCTGCGCAGGGATTCATAATCCTGCATTTTGCCGACAAGTTCTTTGAGGTTTTCAAGGCGTTCGGGCGCTTTGGGGTCTGAACGGTCGTTCTGCCACATTTCAGTATAGCCGCTATCGTCGAGCATTTGCTCGGCCAATTCATGATGCGGTGTGTTGTCGAGGCGGCCTTGCCAGCGCTCAAAGTGTTCAACCAAGGACCGCAGGGCATGGCGCGGCTTTGGCTTCATTTCGTCGGTCAGCGTGAGTTCGCTTGCGGCCTGCAACATGGGGATTTGTTTCACGCGGGCATAATCATGGATTTGCCGGATAGCGCTTTCACCAAGGCCGCGTTTTGGCGTGTTGACGATACGCTCAAACGCCAAATCATCGGCGGGCTGGCAGGTAACGCGGAAATAGGCCAGCGCATCGCGCACCTCCTGCCGCTCATAAAAGCGCGGGCCGCCAATCACGCGGTAGTTGAGGCCGATCTCAATGAAGCGGTCTTCAAACTCGCGGAATTGAAACGAGGCGCGCACAAGGATGGCCATATTGTTAAGTTTGTGGCCCTTGCGTTGCAGTTGCTCGATTTCTTCGCCAAGCGCGCGGGCTTCTTCGCCTGAATCCCAAGCGGCATGCACCATGACTTTGCTGTCGTCAGGGTCTGTGCGGTCGGTGAAAAGTGTTTTCCCGAGCCGGCCTTCATTGTGGGCAATGAGGTGGCCCGATGCGCCGAGAATATGCGCGGTTGAGCGGTAATTTTGTTCGAGCTTAATCGTAGTCGCGCCGGGGAAATCTTTTTCAAAGCGCAGGATGTTATCGATTTCTGCGCCGCGCCAACCGTAGATGGATTGGTCATCGTCGCCGACAACGCAGATATTCACGGGTTTTGCGTTCGCATCTTGTCCTCCTCCCCCTTGAGGGAAGCGAGGAAGAGTTGCACCGCGCCCCGCCAGCAGTTTCAGCAGCATATATTGTGCAGTGTTCGTGTCCTGATATTCATCGACCAAAATATATTTGAACCGGCGGTGATAATCGGTCAGTACATCAGGGTTGTCGCGCAAAATCATAATCGGTAGGCAGAGCAGATCGCCAAAATCACAGCAGTTCAGGGTTTTCAATCGCGCTTGATAAGCAGCAAATAAAACGCGGCCTTTGCCATTGCCAAACGCGCGGGCGTCGCCTTCGGCAATGTCATTCGGGCCAAGACCCTTGTTCTTCCAGCCATCAATCATTTGCGCAAACTGGCGCGCGGGCCAGCGCTTTTCGTCAATGCCTTCAGCGGTGATCAATTGCTTAATCAGGCGGATGACATCATCGGTGTCAAGAATAGTGAAGCCAGATTTAAGACCGGCGAGTTCGGCATGGCGTCGCAAAAACTTAACGCCGGTTGAGTGGAAGGTGCCAAGCCACTGCATGCCTTCAACAGCGTCGCCAACCAGATGCAAAATACGCTCCCGCATTTCGCGGGCGGCCTTATTGGTAAACGTAACGCAGAAAATCTGCGACGGGTAGGCTTTGTTGGTTGCCAGAATATGCGCAATGCGCGTGGTAAGAACCCGCGTTTTACCGGTGCCTGCGCCCGCCAGAACCAGCACCGGGCCCTCGGTTGACATCACTGCGCGCAGTTGCTCCGGGTTTAACCCATCGAGATAATTGCGCTTTGATCCATTGTTAGAACTTTGGTTTCGTATGCCAAGCGCGCGCGCAGCCAGCCCTGAGCCACCACCAAAATCATGCGGCGGCGGGGCATAGGCATCATCATCGTTCAAGGCGAAATCATCGGGCGCAGTGGTCATGATTCGCAATTTAGGCATTTTGATTGAAATTGCGAGACTTTGAGGTGCCGCAGGCTTGTTTTTGTTCCGTTCTCACGGTCAAGTGCAAGAAGTCATGGAGAAAAATATGGCGTTGAAAGATGTTTTGGCGGTCAAACGCAATGAAACCGGCATTAACGCCGTACTTGGCGTGTTGAAACAACAATATGGTGAGCGGTTTCAAACTGGCTTTGATGTTCGCACGCAACACGGCCACACAACGACTTACATTCCCAATCAAGCTCCGGACGGCGTGGTGTTTCCTGAAAATAGTGCGGAAGTTGCTGAGATTGTAAAAATCTGTGCGAGTTACCACGTGCCAATCATTCCTTATGGAACCGGCACATCCCTTGAGGGCCATGTCAACGCACCGGGCGGTGGCATTTCGGTGGATACCTCAAAAATGAACCGCGTTTTGGCTGTGCATCCTGAAGATTTGGATTGTGTGGTTGAACCGGGCGTAACGCGCGAACAACTCAATATAGAACTGCGCGCCACAGGTCTGTTTTTCCCGATTGACCCCGGTGCCAATGCCTCGCTTGGCGGTATGGCCTCAACGCGCGCCTCAGGCACCAATGCTGTGCGCTATGGCACGATGAAAGATAATGTGATTGCGCTAACGGCGGTGACGGCCACAGGCGAGATCATCAAAACCGCGCGGCGGGTGAAAAAAACATCGGCCGGTTATGATTTAACGCGGCTGTTTGTCGGTTCTGAAGGAACGCTTGGCATTATTACCGATTTAACCCTGAAATTGCAGGGCATTCCTCAAGCAATTTCTGGCGGGGTTTGTCCGTTCCCGAGTGTTGAAGCAGCCTGTCAGGCGACGATTGCTACCATTCAAAGCGGCATACCTGTAGCGCGGATTGAGTTGGTGAACGCCCTGCAAATGCGGGCAATGATTGCTTATTCCGACTTGAAATATGATGAAACGCCGGCATTGTTTGTTGAGTTTCATGGCACTGCTGCGAGCGTCGCGGAACAAGCAGAAATGTTCAACGCGATTGCTGAAGATTTGGGCGGCGGGCCGTTTTTGTGGACTTCGGTTGCAGAAGAGCGCACCAAATTGTGGAAAGCGCGCCATGATGCCTATTGGTCAGCGCTCAAATTACGGCCGGGTGCGCAAGCGATTTCAACCGATGTGTGCGTGCCGATTTCAAGATTGGCGGAATGTGTGGCCGAAACTGAAGCCGATATTGCGGCTTCAAACTTAATTGCACCGATTGTTGGCCATGTCGGCGATGGTAACTTTCATGTGTTGATTTTACTCGATGCCGCAAAAGCCGAAGAGATTTCAGCAGCCGAAGCTTTCGTCGTAAGGCTCAATGAACGGGCCTTGGCGATGGAAGGCACTTGCACCGGCGAACACGGCATCGGGCAAGGAAAAATTGCGTTTTTGGAACGTGAGCTTGGCGGCGCAGTGGACGTCATGCGCGCAATCAAGATGGCGCTTGATCCGCATAACATCATGAACCCGGGAAAGATTTTCTCGCGTTGAACAGCAAATCTACAGCGCTGCCATTTTCGCAACCTATTTGCTGGTCTAGGCTGGTCAAGATGAAGATGTGTTTTGAAAGAAGCCGCCAGTGCTAGCGCGCGTATTTGTCGTTTTTGGCGGATTGCTGGTTATCGCGCTATCATCACTTTTGCTGGCACCCTATTTTGTGGATTGGGCCGGCTACCGTTCAGCATTTGAGCAGGAAGCAAGCCGGATTATTGGTCAACCGGTCAGGGTTGAGGGCACCGCCAGTGCGAGAATTTTGCCGTTTCCATCGGTAACATTTTCGGATGTGGTTATTGATGGACCGGATGGAATTCCGGCGGCACATCTTGCATCGTTTTCGATGGATGCTGAGTTGGCACCGTTTTTTAGCGGTGAAATCCTTATTTTTGATATGCGCATTGACCGGCCGGATTTACGGCTGAAACTAACCGAAAATGGTGCGTTTCTTTGGAATTGGTCCCAAGGCGATGTGCTGAAGGGCGGCAATATCGCGTTGGAAAACGTTACTGTTATAGACGGCAGGGTAACGCTTGAACGTGCCGGATTTGACCCCATTTTGCTGAATGGAATCAATGGTAATGTGTCAGCACAGGCCTTAAGCGGGCCGTGGCTGGCCAGTGGCCGCTTTATCAATGGAACCACAACCTATGATGCCCGGTTTTCAACCGCTGCCGCGATTGCGGGTGAAACACTGCGCATGCGTTTATCTCTTATGCCGCAAGGCGGGTTTTATGAAGCCGCTTTTGACGGGCGCGTTTTGCTTCAAAATGAGGCGCTGGGTTATGCTGGTAAAGTTGACATAACAGCGCTTGGCACTGCGCCGGATGCAACCGGAAAGCGGCAAAAGCTTGCCGATATCAAAGGCGACTTTCTCGCCAATATGAATAGCATCAAATTGACAAATACAATCTTTACTGGCGGCCCAAGTGACAAGCCGTACACGGCCGTTGGTTCAATGGGGCTTACATTTGGTAATGATGCCCAGTTTGATGTCGTGTTGAAAGGCCAGCCAATTCGTTTTGGTGATATTGAGGGCAACACCAAGGCCGACCGGGTTAGTCTTGGTGTGCCGTTGGCCGAGCGTTTCAACGCACTCCAAGCAGCGCTTATTCAAATTCCAGTACCCGATATTCCGGGTTCTGTTGATCTATCGCTACCTGCCTTGGTGATCGGCGATACGATCGTCCGCAATGCCGAAATCAAAGCAATTCCTGCCAAATCGGGTTGGCAAATTGAGCGTTATTCAATTGAACTGCCGGGGCGCACCCTCGTTGAGGGCAATGGAGATTTCAGAATTACAGGTGAAATGGCTTTTGAAGGTCAAATGACAGTCGCCTGTAAACAGCCGACCGGTTTAATGAATTGGTTGGGGCTAAACGCAAATGATGCGATCCGTGCGTTGCCGAATGTCGGTCTGTCAGCCCGCGTTAACGTCACAGCGGCACGCCAAACTCTGCGTGATGTTGAGTTTCGTGCCGGTGATGCAGTGTTACGAGGGCTCATAGACCGCCAGGTTCCCACAGATGTTCGTCCACAAATTTCGGTTCAATTGGAGGGGGAAAACGCAAATCTTGACGTCTTATCCAGTATTTTCGATTTGGCAGAGACGGAAAAAGAGGTGCTTCATGTCCAAGATATTGACGTTTCTCTCACCAGCAAGCCGGTGTCGGGATTTGGTTTTCAAGCTGAACGCTTGACGATAGTTGCCCTGATTGAAGCTGGAGCTATCGATATCAAACAAGCCCAATTGACCGGCCTTTCGAGTGCAGACATCAGCATTTCCGGACAATTGTCGCAGCCATTTTTAGAACCAAAAGGCGCGCTGGACGTATCTGTTTCGGCGGTTGACCCGGTTCCTTTTATCGATGCGTTGGCAGCTCGTTTCCCCGCGCAAGACTGGCTGGCAACTTTTGGCGAAAAGGCAGCTTTTGCCGGTACAGCCCTTGCCGACGGAAAACTAACCGCAACGCTTAAGTTCGGTGATGATATCGAGGGGACCGCATTTCCGACAGTCCGCTATCAGTTTGACGGGGCAGGTCTCCGCTTTGATGGCTCACTAAAGACACTTGCGAGCAGTGAAATTGCAATCACCGCAAATGGCGAGGCCGATAATGGCGACACTTTGCTTGCGGCGATGGGCCTGCCAGTTGGCGATAGTTTGGTTGCGCTTAATGTGCTTGATGCGGTTCGCTTTGAGATTTCGACGCTTTACAAGACGGGTCTGATGCAGAGCGGTTCGCTCAAAGCGGTTACTGATACTGACATTTTTGAGACCGGTTTGGGACAGGGTGTTCAGCCATTCAACCTAGCGCTGGCCGATTCGGCGGCCTATGCGATGGCCGCTGGCTATGTTTTGCCGGGCGCAGCATTTGGGTTGCCGCTGACATTGAATGGTGAGTGGGAAAATGCCGGATCAATGCTTCGCTTGCAAAATATTCAAGGCGTGTTTGTTGATGTGCCTGTATCCGGGCAATTGGCTTTAACGCCCGGTGAGCGGCTTAAAGTAACCGGTCAGGTTAATGTGGCTTCATTGGACCGCAGTGTGCTGGATGAGATTGTTTTTGGGCCACTTGGCGCAAGTGGCGATGATCAGGCAGAGTTCACCAAAAATATAAGTTTGCCATTTGACGGCGATATTGTGTTGAACATAAATGAAGCAACAGGGTTTGCGCCATTGCCACTTAAAGATGCTTCAGCACGTTTCCTTGGCAATAAAGACGCTCAACGTTTTACCGAAATCAAAGCCAATCTGGCTAACGGCCAAATGGCCGGTTCCGGCGAAGTGCGCAAAAACGGATCAGAAGCCCTAATCACTTTCAATGGTTCGCTTTCAAGCGCCGATTTATCAGAGGTTTTTGGTACTGGCATTTCAGGGAAAGGTGATTTGCAAATTGAACTCAGTGCTGCTGGTTCCAGTTTCGAAAAACTCAAGTCGTCGCTGGCAGGATCTGGCTTGGTGAGTTCAAACTCGGTGATATTGAGCGGCATCAGCACGGCTGGTGCAAAAGAGTTGTTTGCCGATACCGCCAAACGTGACAATGCGCCAGATGCCATTGCCACATTGGAACTGGCCGAAGCTAAAATTATGCGTGGGCAAACCGCCTTGCCGGCTTCTCAAACTGCATTCACTGTGACGTCCGGTGTTGCGCGCGCGCCCAGAATTTTATTGGAAATCGAAGGCGGGGCCTTTGCAATTGAACCGAAGATTGATCTTAATTCAGGTGAAACTGAAATTAATGCTCAATTGGTGTTTGATACCGGATTGGACATTGAAACAGACACAGAGGCATCTTTGGCTCTCAGTCTAACCGGCCCTTGGAACAATTTAAGTCTGATCATTGATCCGCAACTGTTACAACAGTTCTTGGTAGAGCGTGCCTTAGAGCGTGAAGAGGCGCGTGTTGAAACGATACAGTCAGCACTTTTGGAAAAGCAGCGTTTACGCCGTGAAAACCGCTACTATTCCACACTGATTGAAGCCCGTGCCAAAGCTGAACAGAAGCGTTTAGCCGAGATAGAACAGCTGGCCAAACAAGCCGAGCAAGCAAAGCTGGAGTTGTTGGCCAAAGACCAAATCGAACGAGAAAAGTTGGCAGCGGAATACCAAAAGACCAAAGGTCGAACGACAGGGCCCAAAACCGACGCTCCGGTTGAAATTTTGCCGCTCAATCTCGATGATTTGATCAAACGGCTGGATCAGGCGCCAGCGGTTCTGCCGTAATATTACGTACCAATGCAGCGTTCAAAACATAGACCCTGATGGCCGATGACAGTCCGCCTTCGCGGCGCGAGACTGAATCAATTTCAGCAATGATTTTTGCCGTGGACACACCACGCAAATTGGCAATATCCTGAAGGCCAATTTGGAACTCATCTTCAATCGAGTAGCTGGTCCGGTGTCCGTTGATTGAAACTGAACGCTTTTTAACTGCGCTCATGCTATTTGCAGTCCCCGTTTTTCAACGACTTCATTGTCTTATTTTTTTTGCCGAAATGAATCGAGCGAAACAACTTGTGCTGTGCCTTCAACGGGCACGGATTTTTCAACCGGTGTCGCGGTTTCAGCGCTGGCAGGCAGTGCAACGGGTTCTGCGACTTCGGCAACCACCGCAGCGTCAAACTCCAGTTCAAAATTCACAGAAGGGTCATAAAAACCGCGTACTGCGGAAAAAGGTATAACGAGTTTTTCAGCAATGTCGTTGAACGACAGGCCAATTTCAAATCCGTGTTCGCTCGCTTTCAGATCCCAAAATTGGAATTGCACCACAATCGTCATCTGTTCAGGATAACGTTCACGCAAACGATTGGAAATGCGCACGCCCGGCGACAGCGTATCAAAGGTAATGAAGAAATGATGTTCTCCGGGTAGGCCGGTTTGGCTTACTTCATGAAGAATGCGCCGCATAACGCCGCGCAGTGCGTCTTGCACTAAAATATCATACCGGATGAGATCATCTGCCATTTGAAGCCCGCGGGTTGGACGGCATTTGCCGAATACCCAACTGTCATAGCGGGGCTGTCTTGGCCGGTAAACAACCAATTGAGACAAGCAGGCCGCCATCGTGCAAGAAAAGTGAAGGTCTGCAAGAAAAGTGAAGGACTGCAAGAAAAGTGAAGGCTTCTGTTGCCAGGTGCCTTCGGACCCCGCCTAACCCTGCGAAGAGTTAGGACTTGATTTGAAGCTGTCGCACCGCATTAAGCAGCGAGACGTGCTTCCGCATAGTTGTCATTTGCAACTACAGTTTTGACCCGATAACGGTGGTATCATACCGAACAAAAGTACAACCTTTACGCCTTCGTCGATCCTATTTCGCCCCCAACAAAAACTATAATCCGTTAAAATCATAGCTTTTGGTGGAGGCGCCGGGTACCGCCCCCGGGTCCGAACGGTTTATTACGCAGCCAGTTTATTGTCATAGCCGGTTACCCGGCACCCTTGATATAGACTTAGAAGCGGCACTTTGAAAGATCAGACCGTGTTTTTTTCGGGATTGACTTTTAACTAGGCTAACGGCTTTAATACTTGTGAAGTTATAATATTTGCCGCGGTTAAACCGCGGTTTAACTGGGGGACTGAATATGAGCGATTATCTCGCCGATGTGCGTCGCTATGATGCTGCCGCTGACGAAGCGCATGTGGCCAAAATTGTGAAACATCTTGGCATTGCTTTGCGTAACAAGGACTCGTCGTTGGTCTCTTGTAGCGACCCTGAAGAACTCGCCCGCGTCCGTGAAAAATGGTGCAAAAAGAAATTTGGTCATGCTGATGATGCTTCAGCCGACTCGATTATCGCTGCTGTTTGCGAAACGATGAAAGCGGATCGTAACAAAGGGCGTGTGACATTTTATTACTTGGTCGCCAAACACATGGGCACGCTTGGCGCGATGTAATTTTTACGTGATGTAATATTTACGTGATGTCATTGCAGCTTCGCACTTAGAATATTTGAAAGCCCCGCTTGCCGGGGTTTTTTTGTGGCTTTGCAATTTGAAAGTCGGCGGCTCGCGGCAAGTTGATTGTCTTGTGATGGGCCTCTTTGTGATAAAAGAAATGCTCATTTTCGCTAAAGCTTGCAACGCTAAGGACAAAATTATGAATCGCCGCACCCTTTTGGTGTCAATTGCCGCATTGCCACTGCTGTTGACAGCCAAATCAGCTTTTGCGGGTAAACCTGCCGTATTCACCGGCTTGATTGATGGAACCGGTGCTGGCGGATATGATGTGGTAGCGTATCAAGCCGAAAACGCAGCAAAGCCCGGCATTGGGCTTATTGTGGCCGATTTTGAAGGTGTACAATACCGCTTTATCACTGAAGCCAATCGCGCCATATTTGCTGCTGATCCTGCAAAATATGTACCTGCCTACGGCGGATATTGCGCCTACGCCGTTTCAAAAGGGTATACCGCTAAAGTTGATCCAGAAGCGTTTATGGTGGTGGATGGCAAACTTTACTTGAACTATTCCAAGGGCGTTCAATCAAAATGGCAGCAAGATATTGCTGGCAATATCATTTCCGCGAACGGTAATTGGCCAAAAGTGTTGGGCAACTGACGAAAACAAAGGCCAGCGCGTGACGTTGCTCGCGAATCTGCTAGTGAAGTGGGATGCGCAGCTACCATGATCTTTTGAAACTTATTCTCGAAACCGGCACCGACCGTAGTGACCGGACGGGAACGGGCACGCGGTCAATTTTTGGCCATCAGATGCGGTTTGATTTGAGCAAGGGATTTCCACTGGTTACAACCAAAAAGCTTCATCTAAAATCCATCATTCATGAGCTTTTGTGGTTTTTGGCTGGTGATACAAATATCGCTTACTTACATGCCAACGGGGTGCGTATCTGGGATGAATGGGCTGATGAGAATGGTGATCTTGGCCCGGTCTATGGCAAACAATGGCGCTCATGGCTTGGGGCAGACGGTGTTTCAATTGACCAAATAGCTAATTTGGTCGATGGATTAAAAACAAGTCCGCATTCGCGCAGGCATATTGTGTCGGCTTGGAACCCGGCTTTGATAGATGAAATGGCGCTGCCGCCATGCCATTGCCTGTTTCAGTTCTATGTCGCTGACGGAAAACTCTCGTGCCAACTTTATCAACGCTCAGCTGATGTGTTTTTGGGTGTGCCGTTTAACATCGGGTCTTACGCGCTGCTGACTTTGATGCTGGCGCAAGTCTGCGGTCTGAAGCCCGGAGTTTTTGTGCATTCTCTTGGCGATGTGCATCTTTATCACAACCATTTTGACCAAGCCCAAGAACAGTTGTCACGCGAGCTGCGGCCGTTGCCCGTTATGAAATTGAACCCAGAAATTGATGATATTTTTGGCTTTGTTTTTGAAGATTTTAAGCTTGAAAATTATGATCCGCATCCCGCCATTAAAGCGGTTATCGCCGTTTAATCCTGATAAAGATTGGTATCATTTTGAGAACCCCACACATTGATATGGTAGCGGCCGTTGCCGCGAACGGCGTTATTGGGGTGAATGGCGGTTTGCCTTTCAAGTTGTCGACCGATTTGAAGCGCTTCAAAGCACTGACGATTGGCAAGCCCGTTGTTATGGGGCGCAAAACATTTGACAGTATCGGAAAGCCATTACCGGGCCGGATTAATATAGTGATTTCACGTCAGCCAGATTTTGCAGCCGATGGCATTATCTCAGCGCGTTCATTGGATGAGGCCATCAAAATTGGCGTTGCCGCAACGATGGCCAATAATGCCGACGCAATTTGTATTTTGGGTGGCGGACAGATTTATGCGCAAGCATTGATGCGAGCAGATCGCTTGTTGATTACTCATGTTGAAGCTGATGTTGGCGGCGATACGTATTTTCCAGACATCGACCCGCTATTATTTGAAATCGGTGAACCTGAGTTTGTGCCGCAGGGAGAAAAAGACAGCCATGCAAGCCGCTACGTGGTTTACCGAAGGCGCAGAGATTGATCAAATAGGCCAATAAACTTCCATTTGTATATTGTGTCGTTATTGAAAGGCGCCGGTAGCGAACCTATAATGGTCTCATGCCCGCAGCCGGGCTTAATCATTTTTTGAAAAACAGGAATATCATATGCCTTGGAGCAATCAAAGCGGTGGCGGTAGCGGAAGCGGCAATGGCGGGGGCAGTGGCGGCGGTAATGGCGGTGGCCCTTGGGGCAGCAGCAATGGCGGCAGCGGCGATGGCGGCGATAATAAAAATGGCAACGGCGGCGGCAATGGTGGTGGACCGTGGGGCCAAGGCCCTAAACGCGGTGGTGGCAACCGCCCGCCCGATTTGGAAGATCTTATTCGTCGTGGCCAAGACCGTTTGAGAAACGTGCTACCGGGCGGCGGCGGCGGTGCGGGCAATAGCCCGTCAATGGGGTCGATGTTTGGATTTGGCGCATTGGCTGTAGCGGCTTTTGTGATTTTTCAATCGGTCTATACAGTCCAGCCTGACGAACTTGGCGTGGAGCTTTTGTTTGGTAAGCCGAAAGCTGAGATTTCGGCCCCGGGTCTACATTTTCATTTTTGGCCGGTCGAAAAAGTAGAAAAGGTCAATACGCGTGAGCAACTCGTCAATATTGGCGGTTCGTCTTCTGAAACACCATCAGGCCTAATGCTCTCTGGCGACCAAAACATCGTCAACGTTGTATTTTCCGTGGCCTATCAGGTTGCTGATCCGATGCTTTATTTGTTCCGTGTCACGCAGCCCGATGAAATGCTTCGGCAAATTGGCGAAAGTGCGATGCGCGAGGTAGTCGGACGATCAACGGCTCAGGATATTTTCCGCGATAATCGTGCGATAATTGCTGAAGGCGTTCGTCAAACCATTCAGTCTACGCTGGACCAATATCAGTCTGGCATTAGCATTAATGCGGTTTCGATTGAAGACGCTTCACCGCCGCGGGAAGTGGCCGATGCGTTTGAAGAAGTTCAGCGCGCTGAGCAGGACGAAGATCGCTTTGTTGAAGAAAGCAACCAATACTCCAACCAAGTGTTGGGTGCGGCACGCGGTGATTCTGCTAAAATTCGCGAAGATGCTTCGGGTTATCGAACACGTGTGGTTGAAGAAGCAACGGGTGAAGCACAGCGCTTTGTGGCCGTTTACGATCAATATGTGAAAGCGCCCGATGTCACCCGTACACGTCTTTATTTGGAAACAATGGAAGGCGTAATGTCCAAGTCTAATAAAGTGATTATCGAACAAGGCGCTAACGGACAGGGTGTAACACCATTCTTGCCGTTGCCGCAGATTTTGCAGAGAACGCCCGCTGAAGGAGCAAAACCATGAACACCAACACGCTCCCCATTATTGGCGCCGTGATTGCGGCATTGGCTTTTGCCATTTATAATTCAATCTTTGTTGTGACTGCCCGCGAGCAAGCCGTAGTCTTGCGCTTCGGTGAAATCATTAGTGTGATTGAAGAGCCCGGTGTGAACTTCAAAATACCGGTGCTTGATACGGTTCAGTTGATTGAACAGCGTAAATTGCGTCTCGATCTTGATGATATCAGGGTTCAGGTTTCAGGCGGCCGGTTTTATGATGTTGATGCGTTTGTGGTGTTTTCAATCACAGATCCACAACGTTTCCGCGAAACAGCGTCAGGTTCGCTGCAATTGGCAGAACAGCGCTTACAGACCCGGTTGAATGCCTCCTTGCGCCGCGTTTACGGTCTACGTGGTTTTGAGGCAGCTTTGTCGGAAGAACGCTCGGCAATGATGCGTGAAGTTCGCGACGAACTTAGGCCAGATGCCGCCACCTTGGGTCTGACAATTGAGGACGTACGTATTCGCCGCACTGATTTGACTCAAGAAGTGTCGCAGCAAACTTATGCCCGTATGTCGGCAGAACGTTTGGCTGAAGCTGAGCGGTTGCGGGCACGTGGCCGTGAGGCTGCCCAACGTATTCGCGCTATCGCTGATCGTCAGGTGGTTGAAATCACCGCCTCCGCACAGCGCGAATCCGAAGTGATCCGAGGTGAAGGTGATGCAGAGCGTAACCGTTTGTTTGCTGATGCTTTTACACGCGATCCCGAGTTCTTTGAGTTTTATCGTACCATGAATGCGTACAAGCTGGCGCTGGGTTCTGATGGAACAACAATGGTGCTGTCGCCAACGTCTGAGTTTTTCCGCTTCTTCAACTCATCCCAGCCGCCTGCAACGCCGGCTGCGCCTTAAAATTACGTGATGCCGGGCGCTACTGATTTCATCATAGCGTCCGGCATTGCATTTGTTTGTGAAATTGCTGACGCATTGTTTCCAGGCAAGGCAAGCAGGGCGTTTGAAATGATCAGCCAAATGCCAGAAGATACATTACGCTATTTTGCACTAGACTAAGCGGTCGTGGGTGTTGTGGTCCTTAGTGTTGTGGTCCTTGGTGTTGCGGCGAAATGGTTGGCATACGGGTGAAATAGGCTTCACATGCTTGTGACCGCAGGGCCTCTCATATGGTTTGTTTCCTTGAGGCGTGCCATGTTGCCGACACGATTGCCGTAATAGAATTAACAGCGCTGACCGGTTGTAGCGCTGGTATTTTGGAAAGTGAGCTAAATGAATATGGCTGGTCGATTTGTTCGTCTTTTTGCAGTACGCGCTTCAGTTGCGGCAATGGCACTTGTAACAATAAACGCGAGTGTGCACCCCGTTATTGGCGGCTTTACCACAGTTGCACAGGCACAAGACGGACCGGAGTCAGTTGCTGATTTGGTCGCAACATTGCTCGATTCTGTGGTGAATATCTCGACCACTCAAAATGTAAAAACACCTGAGACTGGACCAAGCCGACCACGCGCGCAACTGCCGGAAGGCTCGCCGTTCCAAGAGTTTTTTGACGAGTTTTTTGATGAAAACAGTCCTGAAGGCAAGGACGAAGGCAAAAATAAACCTGGGCGTTCTGAGCAGATTAGTTCGCTTGGTTCAGGTTTTATCATCGATGCTAAAGAAGGCATTGTGCTGACAAACAATCATGTGATCGCTGACGCCGACGAAATTAAAGTCAATTTCAACGATGGCACCGCACTTGATGCAACAATCGTTGGGCGTGACTTAAAGACCGATATCGCGGTTTTGAAAGTTGATCCCACCAAATATAAAATGAAAGCGGTGCCCTTGGGCGATTCTACTCAATCGCGAATTGGCGATTGGGTTATGGCAATTGGCAACCCGTTTGGCCTTGGCGGGACAGTCACCGTTGGCATCATCTCGGCACAAAACCGCAATATTAACTCGGGCCCTTATGACCGGTTCATCCAAACCGATGCGGCAATTAACCGTGGCAACTCGGGCGGCCCATTGTTTAACGCGAGCGGTGAGGTCATCGGGATTAACACTGCTATTATTTCGCCCTCAGGCGGCTCCATTGGTATCGGGTTTTCAATTCCGTCTGATTTGGTAAAATCAGTAGTCGCCCAATTGCGCGAATTTGGCGAAACGCGACGCGGTTATTTAGGCGTGCGCATCCAGCCGGTGACTGACGATATTGCCGAAAGCCTTGGTATGAAAGACAGCAAGGGTGTTTTGATTTCGGGAGTGATCGATGGCGGGCCCGTTGCTGATGGCACGTTAGAAGCCGGCGATGTTATTTTGAAATTTGACGGCAAGATTGTTGATGAGCCACGCGCGCTTTCCGGTGCAGTGGCCGAAAGCCCGGTTGGTAAAGCAGTTGACGTTTTGATTATGCGCAAAGGCAAAGAGCTCACTGTTAAGGTGACTTTGGGCCGCTTAGAAGATGGCGAAGCACAAATGGACGCTAGCGCCAAGCCGGATAAACGTGCCGTTGAAGCTCCGGTGGTCACGTCTGTTTTGGGGATGACTTTAGCTGAAATGTCGCCTGTTCTGGTTGAAAAATATCAGATTGCCCCCGATCTCAAAGGCGTGGTTGTCACTGATGTCACAGAAGGCTCAATTGCTTCCGGCAAGGGTCTTAAAGCTGGCGACGTTATTACTGAAGTTGCCCAAGAAGCAGTGGAAATGCCTGCCAAAATTGTTGAGTTGATTGATGGTTTGAAAGAAAGCGGACGTAAGAATGCGCTTTTAATGGTTGCGTCTAATACGGGCGAATTGCGGTTTATTACAATCCGGCTGGATTAAACCTACGCATGGGCTGATTGCAGATATAATGCTGTACTCAGCCCGCTTGAGCAATTTCCATCGCGCTTTTGGCTGTCTCCATGCACTGCGGCTTTGCAATTATGGATACGAGTCGGGCGCTGACGGATAAATAAAATCTACAGACGGGTCCCGCAATGTGCCTAGCCTGTCCATCAACGCGGTTGGCTACTGGTTTTCTGGCACCGCGATTGCGATAATTTCGCGCAGATACAAGCGGCTGGATGCAACCGGGTGTAAGCCAGTTGCGCCAATGCCCGCACCGCTTCGGTGACATAACCATGACCCCAAAACGGGCGGAAAATACGCCAATCAATCTCTGCTGTGCCCGGCGCAAAAAGCCAGGCACGACAAGTTCTGAAATTTCACAAGATCCAATGCAAACGCATTCGGCTTTGCGATCGGCTGCGCCTAGATGCAAACCATCCCATGACGTCGTCATGAGAGTTAACTTCGAAAAACAGGTCGCGGTCATCTTCGCGCCAAGTCCGAATGATCAGACGTTCGATTTCAACCGGCAGGATAAATGAAGTCAATATCGCAGTAGCCTTGAATATAGAGAAGGGCGGTCAGGTCGCAGTGATCAATCCGGATTTTGGCCTGCTGCGCCACCAATGGTTTAGCATGAAGCGCGACACCCGTTCCTGCGCGCCTAATCATGCCCAAATCATTTGCTCCATCGCCAACGGCAATTGAGTTTTGCGGTGCTATTCCAAGCGTGCTGCAATATTCTTCTAAGGCTTCAACCTTGGCATGCATCCCTAAAATAGGGTCAGCGACAGTTCCGGTCAGCAGTCCATTATGTTCATTCAAAATATTGGCGCGATTGGCATTAAAGCCAAGTGCAGCCGCAATAGGCACTGTAAACGCTGTAAAACCTCCTGATACCAACGCACAAAACGCGCCATTATTTTGCATCGTTTTGACGAGCACACTGCCCCCGGGCATAAATGTTATACGTTCGGAAATAACTTTTTGTACAATGCTGACCGGCAGATCTTTGAGCAATGCAACACGCTCTCGTAGGGCCGGTTCAAACTCAATTTCGCCATTCATGGCACGGCGGGTTATTGCTGAAACATGATCTTTAACACCAGCCATATCGGCCAATTCATCAATGCATTCTTGTTCAATCATGGTCGAATCCATATCGGCAATCAGGACGCTTTTGCGGCGGCCCACAGGACTTTGCACCGCAATATCAATGGGTCGACCCGCAATTATGCTCCGCAGCAAAGCTTCAACATAGGCCACGTGGTCTTGATCATTGGCATCGCCATCAAGCACAATATCAACGGCTTGGCCTTCGCTGAGCCAGACTGTTTCAAGCCCCAAAACGGCTGTTTTAACATCACGAACAAGGCTTGGCTCTAACGCTTTGCTTTCCGGTTTTGCGATAAGGGTTGCAATCATGGTCATGAAACGACACATCCTCGAACATTAATATTGAAAGGCGACGGAGTGGTTCCCTATAAAACGTTTCTTATTGCGGGTCCAACTGCCAGCGGAAAGTCTGGTCTGGCGCTAAAGCTTGCTCAACAATTCAACGGCGTGATTATCAACACCGATTCTATGCAAGTTTACAGGGATCTGCGTCTGTTAACGGCGCGGCCATCAATTGAAGATGAGAGCAAAGCGGCGCATCGTCTTTATGGTCATGTTGATGCGGCTCATGTCTATTCAACGGGCGCGTGGCTGCGCTCCGTTGAAACATCGCTTCCATTATGGCGCAAAGAATTTGAAACGCTGATTTTTGTTGGTGGAACCGGGCTCTATTTCAATTGTCTGACACAGGGTTTGAGCGAAATTCCAGAAGTGCCCGTAGAGTTGAGGCAAAAGCTTAGGCAGGAAATGGCCAATAGTGGTGTTGAGGCGATCTTCAATCAATTAAAAGCTGAAGATCCGCTAACCGCGCATTCGCTCCAGCTTGGAGATAGTCAGCGAATTGTCCGCGCATTAGAGGTTTTTCGGCACACCGGCAGGTCGTTGCGCGACTGGCAAACCATAAAGACAGTACCCTTGATTGATTTGGTGCACGAAAACACAAGAGCTTTGGTTCTAGAACCTGACCGTGAGTTACTAGCAGCAAGAATTGAAAACCGCTTTAACAAAATGGTTGAAGCAGGTGCATTAGACGAGGTCAAAGCACTGGTTGAGCGAGACTTAAACACTAATCTGCCGCTCATGAAGGCGATCGGTGTCGTTGAACTTCGCGCCTTTTTGGCAGGGGAAAGTTCGCTGCAGGCAGCCTTAGACCACGCTGTCATTGCAACACGCCAATATGCCAAACGTCAAAGAACATGGTTCCGGGGCCAAATGGGCGCACAGTGGGTGCGGTTCAGTGATTCGGCTGAAGCGTTCAACGTGATTTAGGCAACGCATGAATTTGACCGTTTGTACCGTTAAACGAAATAGAATAATCTGAAATTATTGGGTTTATGGCGTGTTTCACTGTGTGAGTTAACCCGAACGAAACTTGCTGATGTGATGGTAGCTGGCGAGTTATAGAGTTTGCGTTGACGTCGTTATGAGAATTCACCGATCAGAGCTGCCAGTCATAGTGATGCTTGCGCTTCTTAGCGTGGTTGCAATCGCACTATTTTCTGCTGCCTCTTTTGTCCGCGGGTTGGGCGAGGTTGAATTCAACGGTGTTCTGCAAAACCTTGCTTATTCGGTTTACGGCGCGCTAATCCTTTTGTTGGTTGGTTTGATCATCGGCTTTATTTTTGTTTTGCCAACGATCCGAAATCAAATGCGCAAAGAAGATACGTTACAAACACTGACTGAATCGCTCAGCGCCCGCTCCGTGACACTTGAACATGAAGCGCTGACCGATGGTTTGACCGGAATGCACAACCGGCGTTATTTTGACGACGCTATGGCAGAGTATCTCGACCAGTTCCGTAAAATCGACAAACCCATTGGCCTGATGATCCTTGATTTGGACCACTTCAAAAAAGTCAATGACACCTATGGGCATGATGTCGGAGATGAAGTCTTGCGCCAGATTGCGCGTTGTTTGCAAGAGTTCACCCGTTACCATGATGTCGTAGCGCGGCTTGGCGGCGAGGAATTTGCTGTTGTTGCCCCCAATATGAGCCGCGAGGGGTTTTTCAAGCTGGCTGATCGCATCCGTCATGCTGTTTCAAGTTTGAACATTAAATCCGGCAATGTGCATTTGCGTGTGACAATGAGCATCGGTCTTGCCATTTGGGATCATAAAGAAACAGCCGAAGAACTGTATAAACGCGCTGACATGCAGCTTTATCAAGCCAAACGCACGGGCCGTAACCGCGTTTGCGCTGCTTAAGATCATCCCCTGAAACCGACGTCGATATAGATACTGACTCATAGATATTAAGTCGTGGTTTTATATTGCACAGCGACAATTTGGAAAGAAAAAAGCCCGCTAATTTTACCAGCGGGCTTTGTCAATGTGTGACGATGGAGTGTCTTAAAATCCGTAGTCGCGTTTTATGCGAAACGGCGAGCTTTCGCTTAGCGGCCTGTCTTTTCGCAAAATACTTTCACCGGGGGCCTGCATGTGCTGGCTTCTCGACTTATGATTAAGATCAACCATGTCCAATTCGTTCTCGATGGCATCAATTGAGTCTAAATCAATGCTCTCGATATCCGTATTGCGCATTCTATGAATGATACGCGACATTTCTACCTCAGAGACACGGGCGGGGGCGTTTCTGCCCTCAATGTCAACGGTTGTGGCTGGCAACATGCTTGGCGCAATTCGCTCGAACATGAGGCGCATCGGCGTTGAAACTGCTTCACCGAAGGCAATCGCTTCGCGCTGTGCCATGGTGGGCAAAAATGCAAGATTTGAAGCCGATGTGTCGCCGATTGCGGTGCCTATAATGCGCTGATCGCTTTCATTGGAAAGACGCATCGCAAATACAGTGGAACATTGAGATAAAATGGTTTGGTCCAGTTCACCGGGGCGCTGCGTCACACATCCGAGATAGCAGCCATATTTTCGGCCTTCTTTTGCTATCCGTGCCAAAGCTTGGCGTGTTGGCTGAAAACCCAGTTTTTCGTCGCGTGGCAAGTAGCGATGCGCTTCCTCGCAAAGGACCAGCACATGATAGGCCCCGCGCGATAGCATAGCCATATCAAAGGCAAGTCTTGCCAAAACCGATGCCACTGAACTTGTGACTTCTGCCGGAAGCCCTGCCAACTGGATGCAGGCGATGGGGCGACCTTCAGCGGGCACGCGGTAAATGAGCCCCATAACCGAAGCCATGGTATCTTCAACCCGTTTCATGCCGAACATAAAGGCATAACGGGGGTCGATGATGGCTGATTCCAGCCTCATGCGTAGCATACGCAATGATGGCCGCTCATCTTTATTATCGAGTTGGCCCGCGCGTTCTTGAATGAGGCGGATCAAATCTGATATGCGATAAGGCGTTGGCGTATCAGCTGTTATGGTACCAACTTCGACGTTTTTACGGACCGTCATTTTGCTATCGCTGGCTTTATATTGCGCTCGGGCGAGGGGAATGAGTTCCCGCAAAATCTCTATCTCTGCGGTAACGCGCTCGCGGCCCCGGAACAAAACTTCGGCAAATTCTTCCAATTTGAAAAGCCAATATGGCAACTTCAAACTGTCGTTATCGAGAGTTATCGCAATTTCCGGGAAAGCGTGGGAAAACTCATTGTGCGGATCAAGAATAAGGACACGAAGTTGCGGCATCACTGTGATGGCTTTTCGCACCAAAAGTGAAACGGCTGACGATTTACCAACGCCGGTTGAGCCAACAATGGCAAAGTGCTTTGACAGCATTTCGGTGATTGATATGGTCGCTGACAATTCGCGGTTTTGTGAGAGCACACCAATACTGACAACGCCTGAACGGTCATTTCGGTAAATTGAAGCAAGATCTGCCGCGCGAATCCGGTGGGCTAATGATCCGATATTTGGGTAAGATGAGATACCACGGTTGAAATTTGGCGCGCCCGTTACGGGATCATCAGAAACCTCGCCAATCAACTCGACGTGAAATCTAACGCGATTACTGCCCTCTGGCTTCCAAATTTCGTCAGGCAGTTCGATATTATACAGCATGCCAATTATGCGTGATTGATTGCTGACCAGTGAAATAAACCGCGAAACAGTCCAATCTTCACGAAAATTATCTGCGTTCAGTTCCGCTGAAATCACAGCTTTTGAACCTGTACAGGCTGTTACCGCCCCTAAAATGCGATTGCTTGGCTGGGTCGAGACACGACGTTCTGCACAGGAAGGTGTCGCATTGGGTTCTAACGGGTGTTGCATGTGTTGAATATCTTCAGGTTGAAAGCACTTTATACATGGTTTCAGTTACCAATCTCTTAGAGCGCAACATTTTGAAACATTATGCCTTCTTGCGATTGCGTCAGTGCGGGCCGCTGTAGCTGATGCGCCGTGGATACTTCGTCTGCCTTTAACCGGCATTGGTTTTGGCTGAATTGCAGTTGACGCTTTTCGAATTAGCCGTTACGCATTGGGCATGACACAAAAAATTATTCTTGTGGTGGGAACGCGCATGGGCAAGCTGGTGTAACCAGCAGGCGAGAGCCACTCATGCGCGAAAAACAAGGCTCCGGAAGGGGCCTTTTTTATTGCCTGAAATTTCTTTAGTTCAATACAGATCGACCGGGAGCACGAAAGACAAATGTCCATGAACCAAATGACACTCGAAAAAACCGTCGAAGCCGAAGAAGAGTTAATGAGTGGTGCGGAAATGGTGATCCGCGCGCTGGTTGATAATGGCGTAAAGCATATTTTTGGCTATCCGGGTGGCGCAGTGCTGCCGATTTATGACGAGTTGCACCAGCAAACTGAGATTGAACATATTCTGGTGCGTCATGAGCAAGGTGCCGGGCATATGGCCGAAGGCTATGCGCGCTCAACCGGCAAGGCTGGCGTTGCGTTGGTGACTTCCGGCCCGGGTGCGACCAATATGGTCACGCCGCTCCAAGATGCGTTGATGGATTCTATTCCGCTCGTTTGTATTACTGGCCAGGTGCCGACGCCTTTAATTGGTTCAGACGCATTTCAGGAATGCGATACGGTTGGCATTACACGGCCTTGCACCAAGCATAACTGGCTGGTGAAAGATGTGAATGATCTGCCGCGCATCATCCATGAAGCGTTTCGGATTGCCACGACTGGACGCCCCGGTCCGGTGGTTGTTGATATTCCAAAAGACGTGCAGTTTGCCAAAGGGCGTTATGTTGGTCCCCATCAAGTAAGCCGCCCGAGCTATCAGCCTAAAATGCAAGGCGATTTGAACGCAATTAAAGCTGCAATTGAGTTGATGAAAACCGCCAAGCGTCCGGTATTTTACACAGGCGGCGGCGTTGTCAACTCTGGTCCTGAGGCGAGCCGTTTGCTGCGGGAGTTGGTGGCGCTGACGGGCTTTCCGATCACGTCAACTCTGATGGGCCTTGGTTGCTATCCGGCATCCGGCGAACATTGGCTGGGCATGCTGGGTATGCACGGTCGCTATGAAGCCAATATGGCGATGCATGATTGCGATTTAATGATTAACATCGGCGCGCGGTTTGATGACCGTATCACAGGGCGGTTGACAGCGTTTTCGCCGGAAAGCCGCAAAATACACGTCGATATTGATCCGTCTTCGATCAACAAAACGGTGCGGGTTGACGTGCCAATTATTGGTGATGTGACTAAAGTTTTGGAAGATATGGTGCGGATGTGGCGTGCCGAAGGTAAGTCGACTAAGCAATCAATGGCTGACATTAAAGATTGGCAGACCCAGATTGCGAAATGGCGCGCACGCAATTCGCTGGCCTATTCTCAAAACAGTGATGTGATCATGCCGCAATACGCGTTGGAGCGCTTGAATGCGCTGACGAAAGGCCGCGATCTTTACATTACCACTGAGGTTGGCCAACACCAAATGTGGGCGGCGCAGTTCATCGATTTTGAAGAACCAAACCGCTGGATGACATCGGGCGGGCTTGGGACCATGGGTTATGGCTTCCCGGCTGCAATTGGCGTGCAGGTGGCGCATCCTGATGCATTGGTTATTGATGTGGCCGGAGACGCCTCCATTCAAATGTGCATCCAAGAAATGTCTTGCGCGGTGCAGCATAATTTGCCGGTAAAGATTTTTATTTTGAACAATCATTACATGGGAATGGTGCGCCAGTGGCAGCAATTGCTGCATGGCAACCGTTTGTCACACAGCTATACTGAATCCATGCCAGATTTTGTGAAATTGGCAGAAGCCTATGGCGGAGTTGGTATCCGTTGCAGCAAGCCGGATGAGCTTGATGCCAAGATTATGGAAATGATTGATACGCCTCGCCCCGTGATTTTTGATTGCAACGTTTCGGCACTGGCCAATTGCTTCCCCATGATACCGTCCGGCAAAGCGCACAATGAAATGTTGCTCCCCGATGAGGCAACCGATGAGGTCGTGGCCAATGCGATTGGCGCAGAGGGTAGGGGGTTGGTGTAATGTCAAAACTCCATCTTGCAATCGGCAATAAGCTCTATTCCTCATGGTCTCTGCGCCCGTGGTTTTTAATGACAACGCTTGGCATTGAATTTGATGAGACCGTCATTGCGATGCACCGGCCGGATACCAAGGCCGAAATGCTTAAATTCAGTGCTATCGGTAAAGTGCCGGTGCTCAATGATGAAGGCACTAAGGTGTGGGAAAGTTTGGCAATCTTGGAATATTTGGCCGAACGGTTTCCCGATAAACCGGTTTGGCCACGCGACAAGGCGGCCCGCGCCCATGCACGCTCAATCTCCAATGAAATGCATGCCGGGTTTCAAGCTTTGCGCAATGCTTGCCCGATGAATTTGGGAAAGCGGTTCACCAAAAGAGATTTCAGTGATGCTGTCATGGCCGATGTGGCACGTATCGAAGCAGTTTGGGCGGAAGCACGTGCGCATTTTGGGTCGCCAACTGAGCCATTTTTATATGGCGCATTTTCAGCAGCTGATGCCATGTATGCCCCCGTTGTAACGCGGATTGATACCTATCAAGTTCCGGTTGGTAGTGAAACGCGGGTGTATATGGATGCCGTGCTGAACCATCCGGCCTATCAAGCTTGGCTAAAAGCCGCTTTGGCTGAGCCATGGCATGTGGCGCATTATGAAGAAGGCCATGTCGTAGAACAGGTTTTCCATCAGCCTAAGACGGTTTAAGTGATGCGAATGGCCCAATTTCCAGTTTTTTTAAGAAAGTCAGTCTTATGAACGCGCACCAACAGCCAACCGGTTCAGCCTATTTTCTTGCGCCGGAAACTCAAACCAGTGAACGCCATACGCTAGCCATTGTTGTCGACAACGAGCCCGGCGTTCTCGCCCGTGTTATTGGGTTGTTTTCCGGGCGCGGCTATAACATTGAAAGCCTGACAGTTTCAGAAACGGAACACGCTAAACATCTGTCGCGTATCACCGTTGTTACGAACGGTACGCAGCACGTACTTGCACAAATTAAAAACCAGTTAGAGCGCATGGTGCCGGTGCACCGCGTGCTGGATTTGACTGTGATCGCCGCTGAACTGGGCCATGATAAACCCATTGAGCGGGAATTGGCGCTGGTTAAAGTGGCAGGCAAGGGCGACAATCGCGTTGAGGCCTTGCGCTTGGCTGAAGCTTTCCGAGCCAGCGTGATTGATGCCAATACCGAGCATTTTGTTTTTGAAATCACAGGGCGTGTTTCAAAAATTGAGCAGTTCATCGCAATTATGACACCGCTGGGTTTGGTCGAAGTTGCGCGCACAGGAATTGCCGCAATGAATCGCGGGCCGGAAGGCATGTGAACGATGGCTGCTTGTCTCCTATGCAATCTTTTGATTGACCTTACTTTATTTTAGGTCAACAATGCTGACTTAATCGGGGGCCATGTTATGCTTTGGGAGAGTTTTGTCGGGCTGATTTTGTTTGCGTTTATAACATCTGTCACGCCGGGCCCAAATAACATGATGCTTTTGGCATCCGGCGTTAACTTTGGTTTGAAGCGCACGTGGCCGCATATTATCGGCATTGCCTTTGGTGTTTCAACTTTGCTGTTGGCAATGGCGCTAGGGCTGGGCACTTTGTTTGTGCTGTTTCCGGCGCTCAACACGGTTCTTAAGTTTGTTGGTGCGGCCTATATGGTTTGGTTGGCGTGGAAAATTGCCACTTCTGGCGGCCCGGGGGAAAGCGCAGGCAAGCCGCGCCCGATGACATTCTTTGAAGCTATTGCATTTCAATGGGTTAACCCCAAGGCTTGGGTGATGGCGTTGGGTGCAGTGTCGGGCTATTTCAATGCCGACAAGCCGGTCCTTAGCGGTACGATTCTCATCGTTACGTTTTGGATAACCGGTGTTATCAGCATTATTCCATGGGCCGCTTTTGGGCAGGCAATGCAGCGGTTCTTGGCTAATGCCACGCGGCTGAAATGGTTTAACTACGCCATGGGGTTTGGCCTCGTTGCCAGCCTTTGGCCAATGTTAAAATAGGGCCAGTTTGTTAAAAGTGGGTAGCAACCGTTCTAATTCTTAACCATGAAAACCAAGTCCAAACGAAGATTAACGCAAAGACAGTAAGTTTTGAACATAGTGTGGCAGTCAAAACGCAGATCGCATGAATGCTTACCACAACAGTTGAACAAGACATTGACCATGCTGAAACGGCTTCTTTGGCGATGGAAGCTTTTGCTTCGTCACACGTGGTTTTTGATCCGGAGCACTTGCGCTGGTTCTACAATGATGCCTTTTCAATGGGTACCAAAGTCATTGCCCTGGAAAGTGACGGACAAAAGGTTGGCCAAATCGCCATGGTCCGGCAAAAACTTCGTATCAACGGCGTCGATCAGGTTGCCGGGCAGCTTTGCGATTTATTTATCATCAAAAAGCATCGTTCTAAACAATCGATTGGTATGCTCTACGATCGCGTTGAGCGTGAGTTTATGTCAGAAGGCGTTCGCTTTGGACTTGGCATGCCCAATGAAAAAGCAATCGGTGTCAATCAACACTTCTTCAAATTAATGCCACATTTGCGGATGCAAATCAGGCTTGGATTTGCGCCGAGTGCTCTCATGAGAACGCCGCGTTTTACAACGGCGTTTGATCCGTATCATCGAAAAGACATCCTCAATCTGTTTTCTCCGTTTGAGACAGCACCCGCCGAAAATGGCTTGCCTTGGAATGCTGAAGGCTTGTTCAAGCGATTACAGGGGCGCAAATTCCGCTATGCTATCCATGTGACGGATTCAGGATTGCTTATCTCTTCACCTCGTGTCTCCCGCTCTGTTGGATATGTCTGTCTAGCGGGGTTTTTTGCTCGAACGAGTTCAAAGGTTTCGGCCTTTGATGCCCGAAAACTTGCAATGGATGCGTGCGCTTATTGGCGGCAACCGTTGTTTGCTTATGCAGGCATCAATAAAAGCGTTGAACGTTTACCCGGCTTTGCTTTACCGCAAAAACTGCGGCCTTCGCCGATGTTGTTACAGTTGCGCGATTTTAATCCCAAACAAGGCCCAGTTTTGTTTGACAGGTTTCAGCTGCTTGATTTTGACTTTGCGTGATCTCCATGAAATCTATTATCAAACAAACCATCATTAAAAGCGTTTTGAGCGCGATTGACGCGATGAAAATATCGCAGCTGCTTCCGTCGGCTGCTGGTCAAGGCGTAATCTTTACCCTGCACCATGTTAGCCCAGACGCCCGCCCGGATTTTGACCCAAACGGTCATTTGAGTGTGACGCCAGTATTTTTGGAAAGCGTGATCCTTCAAATGAAAGCGCTTGGCTATCAGCCCGTTGCACTTGATGAAGTACCAGATCGTATCAGCCAGCCCGGGCCGAAGTTTTTTGTGATGACGCTTGATGATGGCAACCGCAACAATGCGGTGCATGCAGCTCCGGTGTTTCGCAAACATCTGGTGCCGTACACAATATTTATTGCCAAGGGTCTTAGCGAGCAGACGCGCTCCATGTGGTGGGAGACCGCGGCTGCATTAGTTTCGCGTGTCCAATCTATGGAATTTGATTTTGGCGATGGCTTGCAAACACTCGTAACAGAAACAAAAGCGCAAAAGCTGGCGGCATTTCATCGCTTGGCCGCTTTTGTTTCGCAGACTGATGAAGACCGGGCCGTTGAACGCATTGACATGGCAGCTGTGGCGGCTCGACTTTCTCCGCTTAAAATTGTGCAAGATTTGATAATGTCCCCGCAAGAATTAATTGATCTTACAACAAACGAGCCGCTTTGCAGTTTGGGCGCACATACGGTTACACATTGTGATATGGGCCGGGTTACCGCTCAGCGGCTCAAATCTGAAATTGAAGGCTCAATTGAAGCAATAGAGAGCTGGACAGGCAAACGCCCTATGACCTTCGCCTACCCTTATGGCTACCGCAGTGTATTTGGGGGCCGTGAGCAGCGGGCTGTTTTAGACGCCGGATTAAAGCTTGCCGTTACAACACGGCCCGGTGTGCTTACCCAGCATAACTCCAACCAAATTGCGGCTCTGCCGCGCATCTCGCTGAATGGGTTTTATCAAAACCAGCGTTATGTGCGGGCGCTGGTTTCGGGAACCGCATTTAAGTTTTTCGGGCAAAACTGAGTTACCCCTTCCATTAGCACTTGGCTCGCGAATCGGGCATGGCTGGCCGATGGCAATTGCAACAAAATCAATCGATGTTTCCGGTGAGCAAAGTGACGCGCTAAAAGCGGCACGCAGCTGGCTGACCAAACCTAAGCAACAGGTGTTCCGTCTGTTTGGTTATGCTGGCACCGGCAAAACCACATTGGCGCGGTTTTTTGCTGAACAGGTGGATGGCTCTGTGCAATTTGCAGCTTTCACAGGCAAGGCGGCCCAGGTTTTGCGCACCAAAGGAGCAACCAATGCCCGCACCATACATTCACTGATTTACCGTCCGCGCGGCGAAGAAGAGCAGGAAGATGCGACGACCGGCAAAATGTCGATGGCACCGACGTTTTCGATTAACCGGCAAAGCCCAATTTCAAAAGCAGCGCTGATCATCATTGATGAGTGTTCAATGGTGGATGAAAATCTGGGCCGCGATCTTTTATCATTTGGCACGCCGGTTTTGGTTTTGGGAGACCCCGGCCAGCTGCCACCCATTGGCGGCGGCGGATTTTTCACCGAGCAAGACCCTGATTTTCTGCTCGAAGAAATTCACCGGCAGGCGGCTGATAACCCAATTATCCGTATTGCGCGCGATGTGCGTGAGGGGCGTGAGATTGAATATGGTGATTATGGCGAAGTGCAGGTAATTAGCCGCGCGCAAGTGACCCAAGACCTTGTAATGGAAGCAGATCAGATTCTGGTTGGCACCAATAAAAACCGCAAACGCTACAACATGCGGTTGCGTGAGTTGAAAGGCTTTACCGGCCCTTTGCCGCAGGCGGGCGACAAAATGGTGTGCCTCAGAAATGATCCTGCCAAGGATTTACTCAACGGTTCACTGTGGAAAGTGATGACGGCGGCGCGCGAAACCGTGAAGCCCGGCATTAATCTGCTGCTGACACCGGAAGAAGAGGATTTTCGTTCGGGTATTGCTAAAATCAAACTGTTGAAGAAGCAGTTTGAATTTCCCGATGAGGAAATCAGTTGGCAGGAAAAGCGCCGCTATGATGATTTTGATTATGGCTATGCGCTGACGGTGCACAAAGCCCAAGGCAGCCAGTGGGACAATGTGGTGCTGTTTGATGAAAGTTTTGCCTTCAAGGATATTCGCGAGCGCTGGCTTTACACCGCGATAACACGTGCGGCAAAACGGCTGACGATTGTGAAGTGAGATTAGTAATCATTTTCTGGGTTCTGCGGGCTTTGCCTACCCCCACCCCTAACCCTCCCCTCAAGGGGGAGGGAGCTTTCAGGTTTTGCGCTTTGCTTTGTTGAAGAGAGTGCCAAAAGATCTTGCTTGCGCGATGTTTGCAACTCCCTCCCCCTTGAGGGGCAGTGTTTATTTTGGACTCTCGAATCGATTGCGATTGACGAACATATCGAGGGTGATGTGTAGCATTTCCCATGACTTTGAGAACCGTTTTGAACGCCTGTTGAAGCGGGCGAGATTGTCCCGAATGGATGAGTTTG
>JANOPZ010000080.1:0-21426 GCA_031422195.1 Limoniibacter sp.
TGGCGGCGGCAATGGCGGGCATAATGGCCTGAAATCCATCGACGCTCATATGGGCAAAGATTATAAGCGCCTCCGAATTGGCATTGGCCACCCCGGCCACAAAGACCGCGTCAACGCATATGTTCTGGGCGACTTCTCCAAGGCTGACCAGATTTGGCTCGAACCCTTGCTCGAAGCTATTGCCAAAGCCGCACCGGATATTGCCATAGGTGACGGCGCGACATTTATGAACAAAATCACACTGGCTACGCGTGACGAAGTTGAAGAGCCAGTGCTTGCGCAAGCCAAGGGTGCTGACGTAAAGCCTAAAGCGCAAAGCCACATCCGGCAGGCCCGCCCTGCCCCATCCATCAAATTACCCGAGGCCGGCCCCATGGCCGCGATGTTGAAGAAATTACTTGGCAAGGACTGAGCAATTCTCAGAGGGTTGCACTAGAAGCAATACAGAGCTAGCCTGCCTCTGGGTCAATTGCGGCCTTGGTTCGGAGGCTATCATGCGCTCGGCAACTGCCTTAATCGCCTCCATGTTTTTGAGTGCCACTTGGGTTTTATCTGGTCCGGCAATTTCTGCTGAAAAATCCACAGCAAAATCCAATGAAATGCTGATCAAGCGGCCTAAAGCAAGTGGCACGACCGTGATGGGCGATGCACCGGTGGCACTGACCAGCGAAGAGTGCACCCAGCTGGGTGGCAGTGTTGGGGGCTTTCCGGATATCTGCTTGAGTGGCAAAGGCTGTGTCCGCCGTGGTGAAGATGGCAAGCAACACACCGTTTGTATTTCAAAAATAAAATAACGAACCGCTCGCCTTAATGTTTCATAAATCCGCCGCCACCAAAGCAATGGATGTTCGGGAGACCAAAATGAAATTATCATTTATTGCCGGAGTTACCGTTACACTCTTTATGTTTGTAATTTCACAGGGGCAAGCGGCTGATAAAACGGTCAAAGGTTCACAAACCACAACGCAAGATCTTAAAAAACCCAAACGCCCTTCCGGCGCTGATATTTTGTCGCCGAATGGAGGCGTTATTACCCTTACTGCCGCTGAATGCACCGGTATAGGCGGTAAGATCGCTGCAAATGTTGGCTGCATGCCACAAAAGGCCTGCTTTACTGTTGATACAATAGGCGTCGTTCGCAAGGTTTGCATAACGGGCTCAAACTGAAGTCTGTCGGCGAAAAACGCCCGACCAATTTGCAATACCGATTGCCAGCCGGATGTTTTGCCAGCCGAAGCGCTTTGCCTGCATTTCCTGCAAGACACACAAACCTCACTCCGTTATAGGCACAACCAATGTGCCATTTAAGACCACGGAATTGAGACCATGACTGTAAAATGCGGAATTGTGGGCTTGCCCAATGTTGGCAAATCAACCCTTTTCAATGCCCTAACCCGCACTGCTGCTGCGCAGGCGGCCAATTATCCGTTCTGCACGATTGAACCCAACACCGGCGATGTCGCGGTGCCCGATGCGCGGCTGCACGTCATCGCAAAAATCGGCAAAAGCGCAAACATTGTCCCCACCCGCATTTCATTTGTGGATATTGCAGGCCTCGTGCGCGGTGCTTCCAAAGGTGAGGGCCTTGGCAACCAGTTTCTTGCCAATATCCGTGAGGTGGATGCCATCATCCACGTACTGCGTTGCTTTGAAGATGACGACATCACCCATGTTGAGGGCCGCATCGACCCCGTCGCCGATGCTGATACTGTGGAAACTGAATTGATGCTGGCTGACTTGGAATCCATCGAGCGCCGTATCGTGCAAATCCGCAAACGCGCAGGCATGAAAGAGGCCGAAGCCACTAAAGTGCTGCCAGTCATGGAAGATGTTTTGAAGCTGTTGACCGATGGCAAGCCCGCGCGGCTGCTTTTGAAAACGCTGGATGATGAAGGCTTAGGCATATTGACCGGCCTTAACCTACTCACCTCGCACCCTGTGCTTTACGTCTGCAACGTCATCGAAGCCGAAGCTGCAACCGGCAATGCGCACACCGCTGCCGTCGCTAAAATGGCCGCCGCACAAGGCGCGGGCATGGTGGTGATCTCGGCCAATATTGAAGCCGAAGTTGCGCAAATGGACGATGCCGACGCCATGGAGTTTTTGAAAGATTTGGGCCTTTCCGAACCCGGCCTCGATAAACTCATCCACGAGGGTTACAAACTCTTGGGCCTCATCACCTATTTCACTGTTGGCCCCAAAGAAACCCGCGCATGGACAGTGCACAAAGGCGCAAAAGCGCCTGAGGCCGCTGGTGTTATTCACTCAGATTTCGAGCACAAATTTATTCGCGCGCAAACGATCGCTTACGATGATTTCGTCGCGCTCGGCGGCGAAGTGGCCGCCAAAGAAGCCGGTAAAGCCCGCGATGAGGGTAAGGAATATGTCGTGAAAGACGGCGACGTGATGCTGTTTAAGACAGGGGCGTAAGCTGCACACAAGCCTGCAACCTCAATGTTCGTAGCCTAATTGTGCCTTTTTACAAAGAGCGCAGCCCTGCGTTTTGCGCAAGCGAGCTTTCCTTTACGGGGCCTTAACCAAAATCATTAATTATGGCATTACGAATCAATGCCGTCGTGCAACATTTCTGGCACGTGAGCGGTAATAATTTTAGATCGAGAGCACTCATGCCCGCAAAACAATCCATCACCGAACAACTCATCGCCGAAATCGCCCATAAACTCTGGGTAGACGCTGGCCACCCGGATGGCCAAGCTGAAGACCATTGGTTCAAAGCCTTGGAAATCGCCCATGCTAAAAAAGTAATTGCTGCCAAAAAGACAGCTGCCAAGGTTGCCGCTGACAGCAAGCCAGTTGTCAAAAAAGTGAGCGTTAAAAAAGCCGCTTGAACCCGATTGTCCGATAGTCCGATAGTCCGATAGTCCAATTTTGTGTGAAAGGCGCGGGCATGTCCCGCGCCTTTTGCGATTACAGCCGCAATTTGGCTTGGCCAGCCCAATCAAAGCGAACAGCCGGATTTAATATCCGCTGAACCACAATCAAATTGATCACCCATGCGCCGCCGGTTGCCAGCGCAAACACTTTGGGCGACGGCGCGCCATAAGCCAAAAACCACGGGGCCAGCAGCAGTGCCGTGGTGCTGCCGCCAACGCCGATGGCATAGGCCCGCATCATCCACGCGCGGTGGTTGGCAATATCGCGTTGCAAGGCTGACTTTAAACCAAGTGCCAGAAAGCTCAGCCAACCAAGCCCAAACAGAATTCTCAAGCCGTAAACTTCATGCGGGTTGCCCGTTGGCGTTTCTGGAAACGTTTCGGTCATCCACAAAGCTGAAAGTGCAGCGATTGCGCCAGCCAGAACCGCCACGCGCCCAGACCAGCGATGCCATTTGGGAAACCGCGCACGCAAAGGCTGGCTAAACTGGAATGCGCCCAAAATGAGATAGACGATGCCGCCCCCTCCATGGAGATAGATTTGCAACGGCATCACCAAAAACCGAGCATTGTCTGCGGTCTCAATTGGCCCGCCCGCAATTTCAAAAACCCGCATCGAACTGGTAACAATGAGAAGAAGGGCGAATGAAAGTAGCGCAGCCGGAACCGGCCACACACGGGGTGTACGTTTCAACATAATAGTGTCCTTAAAATTGAGCGATTAGCTATTTCTTGTCGTCAGGTTCCCAGACGAAAACCTCATGCAGTGGCTTCCAAAACACGTGCGCAATCTGGAAGGCAAGTTCGAGCGTCGGCGAATATTTGGCGGCTTCTATGGCTACAATGGTCTGGCGCGTGACACCCACTTTTTCAGCCAGTTCTTTTTGTGTCATTTCGTTGGCATCAAAACGCAACCGCCGAATATTATTGGAAAGCGTGCCCTTGCCCATGTCACCCGCCCTGCAAAGAACGGTAAAACTTGTAAAAATTGACCGTGACGTCGGCGACCGACAGGCCTGCCAGCATGATGTTGACGACCCATGCAAAGCGCCAACCCTGCCACAAGGCCAACATATGGCGGAAATTCATGGAAAGCGTTTTGTTCATGGTCAGCCACCCCGCCAGTAGCGGAAAGACTTGTATAAGTTTACAGTCACATCAGCGAGTACCATACCAGCCAGCATTAAATTAATTGCCCAAAGCGCACCCAAGCCTTGCCATAATGCTAAAACCATTCCTAAAAACCCGAAGCCTGTTGCCGTAAAACCATGCTTCATTGCACGCGCTTCAATCTGCCTGTCGCGCTCGTCTTCATCAAAACCGTTTCTGCTTTCTTGCCCTGACGCAATTGCAGTAATGACAAATGCAGATTGCAGCACAATGCCGATGACTATAGTCGCCAGGATCAGCAACAAAATTTCCCATCCGAGCAGTTTGAGACCTTCAGGCCCTTCAAATGCTCCCGAGCTGGTAAGCTCCCTATGGCGGATCAAATACCAGCCATAAATAGTAAGAGCGCGGACTGTTTGGGCAAGCCAGCTGCGTTCAAGCCAAGACATAAAAAATCCTTAGGTAATGCATGATCTACGTCTGTGTATTAAATATTAGACCTAGTGTCAAATAAAACATACACTGAGTATGAAATTTTTATCATGCGCTTCAGCTACCTATGTCAGCGCGCGCAATTTTTGCTGACTTACGGCCCCATCCGGTGCAAACCCCGTCCATGAACACACAGACTCATATCATTATGGGTGCGGCATTGTTTGGCCGCCCGGCCCCTAAGTTCGCAATTGCGGGCGCACTTGGCGGCATAATTCCTGATCTTCCGATGTATGTGATTATCATCAGCCTCCAGGCGTCAGGCTATCCGCTGTCTGAGATTTTCGGCAAAATTTATTGGGAACACTGGTGGCAGGTTTCAAATGCCATCGGCCACTCATTTATTTTATGGGGCATAGTGTTAGCCGTGAGCCTGATTGCCAAAAGCAAAAGCTGGTCTGGCTTGGGCATTGCATTATCCGGCTCTGCGCTACTCCATTCATTTATTGATTTTTTATGCCATCGCAACGATGCGCATATGCATTTTTGGCCACTTACCGAATGGCGGTTTCGTTCGCCGGTTTCCTATTGGGATAGTGCATTTTACGGCCATCAGTTTTCACTGTTTGAAGCCACACTCGGGTTAGCTTTTGCGGTGGTTTTATGGCGGCGATACCGCCACGCCGCGATACGTGCACTTCTCGCAACCTGTATGGTGGCCTATGTGGCCGTGCCAGCGTTTTTCATTTTCGGGAACGGTTAACTTTACGCAAAACGGTTTTTGATGATCCCGCTGGACATCGCGACGCCAAGCAGAATTAATGCGCCGCCGCTGAGCTTCGCCAACGTTAGCGCATCACCCAAAAACAGCACTGCCGTCACCAAAGTCACCACCGGAATCACCATAATAAACGGGCTGACAGATGACACAGGATTGCGCTTCAAAAGCCCGTACCAAACGATATAAGCAAGTGCGAAGCCGATCACAGACAGATAAACAAGTCCCAGCCAATCCAACCAATCAGCGGTGACAAGCGAGTTCCATTGGCCGGTTTCAACCAAAGCAGTTATTATTGTGAGCTGGATTGCGCCATGCAAAGACGTGCGCTTCAAAAGCAGTGTTGGTTCGGCTTCGCCATATTTGGCAATCATGGCTTGGCCTAAACCCCAAGCGGCTGTGCCAGCAAGCATAGTCAAAACCGGCAATAAAGGTGGCGGGTTGTCAGGCAAACCAATAATCACGGCGACACCCGCAAACGCAATAGCGATGGGCACCAGCTTGCCGGGTTTCACTGCTTCAGTGCCCAGCGCCCAAGCGGCAAAAATCGCCATGGGCACTTGAACCTGAGATAGCAGCCCGCCCGTTGAAGCCTCCAAGCCAGAGAGACCTTTGAAAATAAGGGCCGATTGCAGCGAGACGGCAAACAGCGCGATCATCGCGCCTTTCAAATGCGGCGTCAGCGGCTGACGGCGTTCATAAAACAGCATCACAATAGCCGTCACCCACAGTGACACCGCCATCAGAAATACCGGAGGAAATTGCACCATCGAAGCTTTAGCAAACGTTAGTCCTGCGCCCCAAACTGCGGTTACGCCGAAAGCCAAACCAATATCGCGCGGAGACACAACTAGTGCCCTGCATATTCAATAAGCGTACGTACTGGCACGCCCAGCGCCTCGATCCGAGCCCGACCGCCCAAATCTGGTAGATCAATGACGAAACATGCGGCGACCACATTTGCGCCCATCTGTTGAAGCAACATTGTCGCAGCCTCAGCTGTACCACCGGTGGCGATCAAATCATCGACCAAAATAACCTTTTCACCCGGCACGATGGCATCGCGGTGCATTTCCATTTCGTCAACACCATATTCAAGACTGTAAGCAATACGCACGGTGTCATGCGGTAGTTTGCCTTTTTTGCGAATAGGGACAAAGCCAGCAGAGAGTTGATGAGCTATAGCGCCACCCAAAATAAAACCCCGGGCTTCTATTCCGGCGATTTTATCGAGCCGGGTGCCAGCATAGGGATGCACAAGCTCATCAACAGCGCGGCGGAACGCACGGGCATCACCAAGCATCGTGGTAATATCACGAAATAATATGCCGGGCTTTGGGTAATCCGCAATCGTGCGGATAGAATTGGCCAACGTTTCTTGAAGTGTTTCGTTCATACCCCTGCTCCCAAAGCAACTAGCACCTCTTGTGGCGAACTGTCGGCCCAGAAGATAGCGCAATACTGATTTAGCCATCAAAAAAGGCGACCGAAGCCGCCTTTTTCAGAATTCATATAGGCATGTTTCAGTGCGCAACGCTGGCGAATATGCGCCGCTTGAGCAAAAATACGAGGCCCGAAAAAACCAACAGAAACATCATAACCTTAAAACCGGTTTCCTTGCGTGTCTCCAGATGCGGTTCTGCAGCCCAGTACAAAAACGCAGTCACATCTTTTGCTATCTGGTCAGTCGTTGCTTTGGTTCCGTCATCGTAGGCCACGATATCATCGGAAATTGGGGCGGCCATCGCCAGTGCTGGACCCGAAATAAAATACGGATTGTAGTGCGTTCCCTCCGCAATTTCTATGTCTGCGGGCACGTCATCGGTGTAGCCCGTCAAAAGTGCGTGAATATAATCCGGCCCGGTTTCTTGATACATTGTGAAAATATCAAAGATAAAAGTTGGAAATCCACGCTCAACAGCGCGCGCTTTGGCGAGCAACGACATATCCGGCGGATACGCACCGTTGTTGGCGGCTGTAGCAGCTTCAACGTTGGCGTAGGGGCCGGGGAATTTGTCAGATGCAACGCCTGGGCGTTCAAACATTTCCCCGTCGGCGTTCGGGCCATCCATGACGGTGTAGTTGGCAGCAAATGCTTTCACCTGCTCGGGTGAATAGCCAAGCGCTTCAAGGGAACGGAAGGCTACTTTTTTCATTGAATGGCACGCAGCGCAGACTTCGGTGTAAACCTTTAGTCCCCGCTGCAATTGCTGCTCATCAAAATGGCCAAACGGGCCACCAAATGTCCAATCCACGTAGCCCGGCTTGTTAATGGGATAGCCTTCGGCTGCACTGGCAGAGCCAGCGCCGCCGCAAATCAAAAGCAAGGCCAGAGCAAGGGTCTTCAACTTAGGCAACATAACAATTTTTCCTTACTCGGCGGCCACAATTTGCGCATTGCCATTGTTCTTCTGTCTTGCCAAGACCGACTCAGTAATTGAGTTTGGCAAACGACGCGGTGTTTCAAACAGGCCCAACAACGGCATGATCACTGCAAAAAACGCAAAATAGTACAAAGCTGATAATTGCATTGCGGGGATATACCAGCCCTCTGCTGGCCTTGAGCCCAGCCAGCCCAAGAAGATCGCGTTCACAACAAACAACGCGTAAAACATTTTATACCATGGGCGATAAACTGCAGAGCGTACCTTTGATGTATCCAGCCACGGTACGACAAACAGAATTAAAACCGCACCAAACATGGCGATAACACCGCCCAATTTCGCGTCGATTGGCCCAATGTTAAACGTTACGGCACGCAGAATCGCGTAAAACGGCAGGAAGTACCATTCAGGCACAATGTGCGCAGGTGTTTTTAGCGGGTTTGCTTCGATATAGTTGTCGGGATGCCCCAAATAATTAGGCATGTAAAATAGGAAATAAGCAAATACCAACATGAAGACCAGCATGGCCAACGCGTCTTTTACGGTTGCAAACGGCGTGAATGGCAATGTGTCTGTTTTGTGCTTGACTTCGATCCCCGTCGGGTTGGTCTGGCCGGTCACATGCAAAGCCCAAACGTGGAGAATGACCACGCCCGCAATCATGAACGGCAATAAGTAATGCAACGAGAAGAACCGGTTCAATGTTGGATTATCAACCGCAAATCCGCCAAGTAACAGCTGTTGAATCCATTCACCAACGACCGGAATCGCCGTAAAGAAGCCGGTAATAACGGTCGCACCCCAGAAGCTCATCTGCCCCCATGGAAGAACGTAACCCATGAATGCCGTTGCCATCATCAACAGGTAGATGATGCAACCCAAAATCCAAAGCAATTCGCGGGGCGCCTTATACGAGCCGTAAAAAAGCCCGCGGCCAATATGCAGATAAACCGCAATGAAGAAGAACGATGCACCATTGGCGTGCATATAGCGCAGCATCCAGCCCCAGTTTACGTCGCGGGTGATTTTATCAACCGACGCAAACGCAACAGATGTTTCGGCTGCATAATGCATGGCCAAAACAATACCGGTGAGAATTTGCGATATCAGCATGACAGCGAGAATCCCGCCGAATGCATAGGCGTAATTCAAGTTGCGCGGTACCGGGTAGGAAACAAACGAGTCGTGTACCAGCCTTGGCAACGGCAGGCGGGCGTCAAACCACTGCCCAATACCGGGTTTTGGATTATATGTTGAATGTCCGCTCATAGCTGAGTGTTCCCTTTAACCGATTTGGATGCTGGTATCTGAGATAAATTTATAGGCCGGTATATGAAGGTTTTCAGGTGCGGGGCCCTTACGAATGCGTCCTGCTGTATCGTAATGGGATCCATGGCACGGACAAAACCAGCCGCCAAAGTCTCCTGCTTGACCGAGCGGCACACAGCCCAAATGGGTGCAAGACCCAATCATGACGATCCAGTTTTCTTTGCCTTCGCCAGCCGAACGCGCAAGATCTGTGGCATCCGCCGCATCGCCTGAATTTGGATTGCGGGCGTTGGGATCCTTCAAATCAGCAAGCTGAACGGCATTTGCCTCTTCAATTTCTTTTTCGGTACGGTTGCGGATGAAAATCGGCTTGCCGCGCCATTTTGCTGTCAATGACATACCTGGCTCGATACTTGAAATATTCACATCAATGGATGCCAACGCTAAGGTCGAAGCATCCGGCTGCATTTGATCAATAAAAGGCCAAGCCAAACCGGCAGCTCCTACAGCGGCGGTCATCCCGGTTGCGATCAACAACATGTCGCGGCGGCCACCATCAATGTTCTCTTGCTCACTCACAATCTATTCCTTTTTAACATCTCACCAACCCAATCTTTTAAGCGCTCCGGCGCCCGTTCGGCGACCAGAGCAAGATGTGAATTGGGTCCATTCTATATTATCTCTAGAACGCTGCAAAAAATGTGTCCATATGCCTGAGCAATCGCGGCTGAAATGTCGCGCCGTTTTGCGGGGTTAATCTTGATTTTGAAGCACTTTGTTATCGCTGGCTTCAAAACCGAGAAACCCGCCCGATTGGCGTTGCCAAAGTGAGGCATAAAGTCCGTTTCTTGCCAAAAGTTGTTGGTGTGTGCCGTCTTCAATCGCAACACCGCCGTCTAGAATTACAAGCCGGTCCATATGTGCAATCGTAGAAAGCCGGTGGGCAATGGCAATGACTGTTTTCCCAGTTGTCAAAGCAGCTAAATTATCTTGGATGGCTGCCTCAATTTCAGAATCCAACGAAGATGTTGCCTCGTCTAGAATCAGAACCGGTGCATCGCGGAGCAAGGCGCGCGCTATGGCAATACGTTGGCGCTGGCCACCCGAAAGGCGCACCCCGCGCTCACCAATATGCGCATCATAGCCAGTGCGGCCTTGAGCATCTTTGAGCGACAGAATAAACTCGTGGGCTTTGGCGCGTTTTGCAGCTGTTTCGACTTCACTCTGCGTGGCTCCGGGTTTGCCGAACAAAATGTTGTCACTAATCGACCGGTTCAAAAGCCCCGGGTCTTGCGTGACAACCGAAAACTGCTGCCGCAGGCTTGATTGTGTCAAGTGGCGCACATCTATCCCGTCGTAAAATACGCCGCCCTCTTCCACTTCAAACAGCCGCAAGATCAAACGGATGATGGTTGATTTGCCAGCGCCGGAAGGACCAACCAAAGCGGTTTTTTCGCCTGCTTTTATCTTCAGCGTCAGTTTATCAATCACTCCGTGACCACGCCCATAGTGAAAGCGCACATTTTCAAAAGCGATGCTACTTTTCAGCGGCCCAGCAATGCCAGCGTCAGGTTGATCAACAATAGCAACGGGTTTTGCAACCAAATCCATTGTGTTTTGCATTGTGCCAAAATTGCGCATCAAACCATTAAGCTGCGTCATCAACCGGCCGAGCAAGCTGTTCAGCCGTAAAACCAATCCCATCGTGAAGGCGACGCCGCCAACAGTAATTAAACCCTCAATCCAAAGATCAATAGAAAGAGCGGCAATAATAAAAATCATAACGCTCGACAAGATTGCCAAGGTCACACGCACACCTGTTAGATACCGCGTAAATTGAATCATCTGTACGCGAAACCGGTCAAAACCATCTTTGATATAGGCATCATTGTCGCTGTCACGACCCAATAATTTCAGTGTTTCGACATTGGCAAATGCATCAACCAACCGGCCTTGCACCATTGAGCTGGCTTCTGCCGAAGCGCGCGCATGTTTGCGAATACGCGGCACAAAATAGCGAGCCAATAAACCAAAACTGAAAATCCAAGCAAAAACCAAAGCGGCCAGCCGCCAGTCGAGGTCACCAACCAGCAGTAAAGTGCTCAGCGTAAACACCACGACAAACCAAATCACTTGCAACAGCGACACCATAAAGTCGCCGGCGGCCTGCCCGCCCTGCCAAACTTTTGTGGCGATACGCCCTGAAAAGTCATTTTGAAAAAAGCTCAACGTTTGCCGTGAAACCAATGCATAATTTTGCCAACGCACCAGATTAAAAAAGCCCGGCACCACCGCCTGCTCTTCGGTCAAGGCAGAAAGGCTGGTGACAACGGAACGCACAATTAAAACCACGAATGCCATAATCAGCAATTGCGGGCCATAACTTGCGGTCAACCCGGCCCAGCCATCTGCTGGCGTTGCTTTGTCAAGCAAATCAACCAACTGCCCCACAAACCAAAACAATCCGGCTTCCAGCAATGCCACCAGCCCGCCCAGCACCAGCATCATGATAAATGCGAGCGGCGCTTGACGCACAAAATGCCCGAGAAACGCAAAAGCTGTACCCGGTGGCGAACCCGCAGGAATTGGCGCGTAAGGGTTTATCCAGTTTTCAAAAATATGAAGAATACGGCTTATCATTGGGGCTTTCATAAATGGGGTTTGGCCAGCGTGTTATTGACAGATAATTTTCACTCAGCGGCCTCAAGTCTGGCCCGTTTCTCCGCCTCTTTTGCAAGTTCAGCGGCATCATCGTCCATTGCCAAAAACCCGCCCGATTGGCGCGACCATAGGTCCGCATAGAGCCCGCCGTGTGCCACCAACTCATCATGGCTGCCTGTTTCAACAACGGCGCCTTTATCCAGCACAACCAGACGATCGAGCGCCGCAATGGTTGAAAGCCGATGTGCAATAACAAGCACGGTTTTGCCTTCCATCAGTGTGAACAGATTGTCTTGAATAGCCATCTCAACTTCTGAATCCAGCGCAGATGTTGCCTCATCAAGCACCAAAATAGGTGCGTCTTTTAACATCACACGCGCAATAGCAACACGTTGGCGCTGCCCGCCTGACAGTTTCACGCCGCGCTCGCCGACATGGGCATCCAATCCGGTGCGGCCCTTCAAATCTTCAAGACTTTGCACAAACTCCCACGCATTGGCTTTTTTAGCGGCCGCAATAATTTCTGCATCGCTGGCATCCGGCTTACCGTATGCAATGTTTTCGCGGACAGAGCGGTGCAGCAAAGATGTGTCTTGTGTGACCACACCAATATGGGCGCGCAAGCTTTCCTGCGTTACGGCAGCAATATCTTGCCCATCAATTGTAATGGTGCCTTTTTCCAAATCATATAGCCGCAACAAAACGTTGATCAGAGTAGATTTGCCGGCACCGGAGCGCCCGACAATCCCAATTTTTTCACCGGCTTTAATTCTCAGATTAAGGTTCTCAATAACGCCCCTATCGCGCCCATAATTAAAATCGACGGCATCAAAAACAATGTTGCCTTTTTTTATGGTCATTGCCTTTGCATCGGGCCGATCAAGAACAGCGCGCTCTTTGGAAAGCGTGTTCATACCATCATGGGCCTGCCCGATGTTTTCAAACAAGCCCGCCAATTCCCACATAATCCAATGGCTCATGCCCTCTAACCGCAAAACCAAACCGATGGCAACGGCCACGCCGCCGGGCGTCAGCGCGCCGGCAATCCACTGCGAAATGCCGATCGCCGCAACGCCGAAAAGCAACAATGCATTGCCAAGTTCCAGCCAGATATTGAGGTGCGAACCATAGCGCATTTGCGGGTGCACCGTATCCATAAATTCCTGCATTGCCTCTTTGGCATAGCCTTCTTCACGCTTGGAATGCGCAAATAATTTCACCGTCAAAATGTTAGTATAACTATCAACAATACGGCCTGTCATCAGCGAACGGGCGTCAGACTGTTGCTGTGAAACAGCACTCATCTTCGGCAGCACAATCCGCATCAGCACACCATAATAAACCATCCAAGCAATGAAAGCAGTTGCCAACCAAGGATTCAATGTGAACACTAAAAACAAAGCGCCAAAAAAATATACCGCCACGTAAACCATTACGTCCACGAGCTTCATGACGGTTTCGCGCACGCCAAGCGCTGTCTGCATTACTTTAGTGGAAACACGCCCTGCAAACTCGTCTTGAAAAAACGAGTAGCTTTGCCCCAACATATAGCGATGCGCTTTCCAGCGGATTTGCATCGGGTAATTGCCAAATAATGTCTGGTGCATCAGCAACGTATGAAACACCGTGAGTAATGGCTGGATGATGACAATGACAACAGCCATCAACAGCAGCTTATCGCCTTCATTTTGCCAAAACGTGGCGCGGCTGGCAGTTGCGAGCCAATCCACCACATCGCCCATATATGAGAATATCAACACCTGAATGCCGGAAATAAACGCAATCAGCACTGTCGTCATTGCAATGAACGGCCAAATTTCTTTTGTATAATGCCAACAAAACGCGGCAAGTGTTGATGGTGGCTGTACCGGTTCGGCAGCAGGAAATGGGTCAATCAATTTTTCAAAAAAGCTAAACATAAGTGCTGTCCAATGGGAATGGCCCGAACTTAAATGCGGGCTTTGGCGGTGCAAACTACATAAGCGGGTCGCATCGCTGTGATGGTGTTACCAGCAATATAAGCCTACACACCCAATTTAGAAAGCGGCCAGCATGACAAACTTTCAACAACTTCCACGCATCACGCTCTTTCAGCCCGACATTCCCGGCAACACCGGCACGATCTTACGCACTGCAGCCTGCCTCGGCTTTGCGGTTGATTTGGTTGAGCCGGCTGGTTTTGATGTGTCAGACCGAAATCTACAACGGGCCGGTATGGATTATCTGGAAATGGCCACGTTGACCCGCCATGTGAACTGGGATGCATTTGTGAGCACACTTAAAGGCCGCAGGCTGGTCATTGCTTCAACGAAAGCCGCGCAAAATTATACGGCCTTTGAGTTTGCACACAATGATACGTTGCTGTTTGGCCGCGAAAGCGCGGGGCTGCCAGAGCATGTCCATCGAATGGCTAATGCTGCAATTCTTATCCCAATGCAGCCCAATACGCGCTCGCTCAATTTGGCGGTGTCTGTCGCTATGATTGCGGGGGAAGCCAAGCGCCAACTTTTAAGCTGATCACGTTTCCAGTCATGTCACGTTCATTTTGGTTTGGTTAATAGTTTATCAATCGCTCAACACATCACCAGCGTTTAGAGCGCACCATAAGGAACACAGACTATGAAAAATTCACTCAAATCAGTTGTACTGGCCGCATTTGCAGCGCTTACCGTTTTTGTTGCACCCACATCAGCGCAAGCGCAAGATCACCCGCAGTTTGACCGCGCTGATGTTATCGATGTTGGCGGCGTATTTTATGATGATGATGGCTATATTCAACATCACCCGCGCCAGCGTCATCACCGTAACGGATTCTCACTGGAGTTTCAGTTCGGCCAACCACCGGTATTTTACCACACTCGCCCAGCTTACCGCCAGCGCCAGTTCATTCAGTTGTCGCAAGCCCATGTGCAATGGTGCTACGACCGTTACCGGACCTATAATCACCGCAGCAACTCGTTTGTAATCCGTCATGGTCAACGCGCTTATTGCGTGTCGCCCTATTCACACTAAGCTTAGCCAAGCTCCGCAATAAGCGTTTTAACGTAAGGCAGAAAAATTGCGTCCGGAAGGTCCATCCCTTTCCGGACGTGAACGGCATCGGCCAACTCAGGCTCCGCGTCGCGCGCCAGATTGGCCCTAATTTTTGTAATGGTTTCTGCGCCGGTTTTGCCGGTTTCATAAATGCGCACAACACAGATTCGGGCGGTATCTTCGATTATTATATACGCCTCGCATTTTTGAAGCCGGTCGGCTTCAAGCCCCATCTCTTCTTTAAGTTCACGCCGCAAGCTTGCTTCAATATCAATCACGCCGTCGGCGGCAACATCACTCAAATCCAATGTGCCGGACGCCGGATATATCTTGCCTGCATTGGCTGTGGTTTCTGCCATCTTGCCCATGATCAACCCGCCATCGATTGGCCTAATCAGCGCCGCACCAAAAATATTGCGGCCGTGACCGTTGGCAAAACCCCAATCGCGCCACGTTAAGAACGCATCAAAATCAACGCTGATATGATCGCCAAAAAACGTGCCATCCGGCCTGAAACCAGACCGCACGGCAATCAAAACTTTGCCGTTAAACAGGGCCGGCACCTTGGCACGCTCAGCTTGCCAGTGCTTATCGATTCCTGCGCGATTGGCCTCAGCGAAAGGCCAAGGCTCATCGAACAGTTTCAGATCAAAGCGCGGTGCCGGGTGCAGTTTTGGCAACATCAAATTCGTTTCCTATGGCTGAAACTGGTGTGCTATCAATTGATTTAGAATAACTAAATGCGCCTTACCGAAGGAGCATATTTCAATTGACACGACTTCTGTTTGGAATAGAAATTCTACACAATTTCTAAATTGAACAATTTTTTCCGGAGAAATGCAGTGGATGCCACGTCTTTTGCCGACCGCCGTTTCCATGAGACATGGCTAAAGACGGACCATACTGATTTTGCCGCATTTGAAAAAGCTGCTGCTAAAATAACACGCTTTGCAGATTGGCCGCTGGCCCATAGTGTTGAAAACAACATCCTGATTTATGACGGCGATGCTGCACGTTCTGCCGCCAAGCAGGAAACGTCGCGCAAAACGCTAATGGCCGAATGGGCTGACGCTTTTCTGTCTGGACCCGGCGTCATCATCATCAAAAATGCGGTCAACGACCATGCGGCAATTGATGGCGCAACCGCCATATTTAGCAGCATCATTGCTGACCAGCACAAAACCGGCACTGGCGGAGGCGACCATTTTGCCAAGCCGGGCGCAAACGACCGCATTTGGAATTCTCTTCAGAAACACTGTCTTATAGACCCCGCCAATTTCGCTGCCTATTATGCCGCCGACGCAATCGGCATGGCGTCAGAAGCCTGGCTTGGGCCCGATTGGCAAATGACCGCGCAGCTCAACCGGGTAAACCCGGGCGGCGCAGCGCAGTCTGCCCACCGTGATTATCATTTGGGGTTTATGACAGCGGCGCGCGCGGCCGAGTTTCCCGCCCATGTGCACCTGCTATCACCATTCATGACATTGCAAGGCGCCATTGCTCATTGCGATATGCCGCTCGAAAGCGGGCCGACTTTGTTTTTACCGCATACGCAAAATGTGCCTGACGGCTATCTGGCGTTTGGCAAGCCAGAATATCAAACCTATTTCAATGCCCATCACGTTCAAATGCCGCTGACAAAAGGTGACACTGTATTTTTCAATCCGGCTTTGATGCATGCCGCCGGTACCAACCGTTCCAAAGATATTTTCCGCATGGCGAACTTGCTGCAGGTCTCATCCGCATTTGGCCGCGCCATGGAAACCATTGACCGCATCGCCATGGCCAAAGCGCTTTATCCGGCGTTGCAAACCGCTCTTAAAAACGGCCTTTCAAAATCCGCAGCCAAAAACGCCATTTCATGCGCCGCCGAGGGCTATGCCTTTCCAACCAACCTTGATCGTGACCCGCCCGTTGGCGGCCTTGCCCCGCAAAGCCAGGCGACGTTTATGGTGGAATGTTTGGAAAAAAATGTTTCGCCAATTGAGTTTAGTGCGGGATTAAATGCGCTGGAATCCAAGAGGGCGGGTTAACTTAATTCTGCCCGCAATTCCAAAACCAAATGATCAAATAGCGCCCGCATCAAGCGACTACGATGCAAATCAGCGTGTGCAACCACATGCACATCAAACGGTATATTGATGGCATCTGGCAAAACCCGCACCACTTTAGCTCGGTCAAACGCCATCGTCATGCCCGCTCCCAACCCTAAGCCCGCTTCGGTTGCCGCAACTTGGGCAAGTATGCTATCTGATCGGAACACAAAATCAGACCGTTTCACCGGCAGGCCAAAATCCACCATAGCCTTTAACAGGCGGTCGCTCTGATCTTCGCCGATCAAGCGATGCTTGGAGAAATCCTGTATGGTTTCGATATCACCAAACCGCTCCAAATAATCCGGCGTGGCGTAAAGCCCGACATAAATTTTGCCCGCTATCGCCATTATCAAATCCGGCTGGCGGGGCCGGTAAAGCCTAACCGCAATATCAGCCTCGCGCCGCTGCAAATCATTGCTGGAATTGGTAGCAATCAACTCAAGTGAAACCGCAGGAAACGCTTTTTGAAACCCTGCTAAAATTGGCGGCAGCAAATGGCAGCCGAAAATTTCGGGCACACTTAATCGCACTGTGCCTGACATGTTATCTGGTGTTCCACTGCGCTCGGCAACAATCTCACGCTCAACTCCAAACGCCGCTTCTTCCATAATACTGGCACGCTCAAATAATGCCAAGGCGCGATCTGTCGGCGTAAGAGAATTGCTCCTACGCACAAACAGCGGCTCACAAATAGCTGCTTCCAAATTGCGGATGTGGCGGCCAATTGTTGGCTGGGTTTGCCCGATTGAAAGGGCCGCTGCGCTTAAGGTGCCATGGCGCATCACGGCCACAAATGAGCGCAACAAAGCCCAATCCAACGGCGTTCTGTTCACATCACCCTTCATGCATAAATGCATACACCGGTAATATTTATTCGCAAGTGCATGCATTTCATCGATCACATATTTTGACTTCAACAAAACGGAGTCATTCAAAATGCAAACCAAACAAGCCATTGTGATCGGCGGCAACGGCGCATTCGGTAAATCAGTCGCAAGAGCTTTGGCCGCCAAAGGCTGGCACCTGACCGGCTTTATGCGCAGCGCCAAGCCCTCATCAACCTTCCATCAAATTATTGAGGGCGACGCCAAAGACGCCAGCGCCGTTAGAGCCGCTTGCGCCGGACAAAACCTGATCATTTATGGCGTCAACCCGCCTTATCATGAGTGGTCCAACGATGCATTGCCCATGCTTCAAAACACAATTGCCGCTGCCAAGGCCTCTGGTGCAACAATCCTGTTTCCCGGCAATATCTATAATTACGGGCCGGATGCAGGTGCAAACCTTAACGAGAACTCCCCGCAAAATCCGGTGACCCGCAAAGGCAAAATCCGTGTGGCCATGGAAAATGCGTTGATCAAAGCCGCCGATGATGGCGTCAACACAATCGTATTGCGCATGGGTGATTTCTTCGGACCCGGCGCCGTTAGCACGTGGTTTGAAGCGGGCCTGTTTGGCGGAAAACCCGGCATTCCAAAATCCATTGCTTACCCCGGCGACATTAATCTTGGCCACTCATGGGCCTATATACCGGACATCGGCGAGGCTGCTGCGCAATTGGTTGAAGCCCATAAACCAAGCGGTTTTGAAGTTTTCAACTTCCCCGGCCATTACACCAAAAGCGGTAGCGCGTTGGTGGATGCTATCAATACAATCATGGTTGAAAAAACCGGCAAAGAACTCGCTGTCAAAAACTTCCCGTGGGGCTTTTTGCAATTGGTTCGCCCGTTCATCCGCATGGTCAACGAGCTTTTCGAAATGCGCTACCTGTGGGATGTTCCGCATCGCTTGGATGGTTCAAAACTTGAAGCTATCATCGGCTCAATCCCGCAAACACCGCTGAACGATGCCGTTCGCGCAACGCTTGCACCACGCTGGCAAAAATAATCAACCTTAAGGAAAACTCCATGAATACCATTGAAACTCCTCGCGCGGGAAAGCTGTCTGCTATCCTTCTGATCCTCGAACCCGCACTGTTTTTTGCGGCCTTTGCAGTGCTGGCAGCTGCGATCAATTGGCCTGCAAGCCTTGGCTTGCCCTACAATGAAATCTTGCCTTTGATCAATGCAAACCTCAGCCAAGTGCGCTTCGGCTACGGGCTGTATTTAACATCTTCGCTGCTCACAATTCCGCTCGGTCTGGCTTTGTTGATGCGCCTCGGAAAAGCGCCATCAATATCGCTTTGGTTAGCTGCAGCATTTATGGCCGTTGCGGCGATCTTCAAAGCGCTCGGCATTGCGCGCTGGCTGGTGGCCATGCCTGCTTTGGCCAATCTTCTTGCCGCCGATGCAACCAAAGGCTCTGCCATTGAAGCGGCATTTACTGCTCTCAACGAGTATGGCGGCGGCACATTAGGTGAGTTGTTGGGCGTTGGCCTGATGACCGGGCTTTGGGCTTTGATGCTGGCTATATTTTTGGCAGGCAAAATGCGCCTTGCTGCAGTTCTGCTCGCGGTCGGCACTATTGCCAGCTTCTTGCTGGTTCCCAACGAGTTTTATCAATTTGCTCCAACGGCCGCACTGCAAGCCATTGGCCGCACTGCAATTATGCTCGGCCAGATATTGCTGGCAGTCGCGATCTTGCAACGCAAAATCTAAATCCCCAACACCAACTGCTTTATTTTGACGGCCTTTTCAAAATGATCGAGCTTATGAGTGCGGATCCACCATTCAGCCGCCTCCATCAAAAGCTCTGGATCGTCATTACGGTTGGCAAAAAACGCATAAAACGAAAGGCCCACATTGGGGCCTTTCTGGTCGATTTTGGCATCGCAAACCGTGACGAACTTTTGTTTCAGACTGTCTCGCATCCCCCTGCTTAAACTGCTGAAAACCCGTTGTCCACAAACAGCCGCTGGCCGGTGATAAACGCGGAGTCGTCGCTGGCCAAATAAAGCGCGGCGCGGGCAACGTCTTCAGGTTCGCCCATGCGCCCCTGTGCTTGGGCAATTGCGGCTTCAGAAACATCCACACCCAATGCAGCCAAATCTTTGACTTCGCGAAGCCCGTGCGGTGTTTTGATAAAGCCCGGGCAAACCGCATTACAACGGATGTTGCGTTCGCGGAATTCAACCGCAATCGCGCGCGCAAACATATGCGTTGCGCCTTTGGTGGTGCCGTAAAGCACTTCCATCGGCGTGGCGAGTTCTGCCGAAATCGACGACGTGCAGACGATCGAACCGCCACCCGCTGCGATCATGCTTGGCAGCACAGCCTTGGTCATGAGGAACATGGATTTGACGTTCACATCGTGCAGCCAGTCCCACTCTTCTTCTGTGGTTTCGAGAAACGGCTTAATGACGATTGTGCCTGCGTGATTAAACAAAACCGTAATTGGTCCGAACGCTGAAATGCCCTTGGCAACCGCTGCGCTAACCTGTTTGGAATTGGAAACATCGGCCTTCACCGCAATGGCCTTGCCTTTTGCCGCTTTGATTTCAGCAACACGCGCCTTTGCCTCTTCAATATTTTGATCAACAATGATGACGCTCGCGCCCTCTTTGGCAAACAGCAAAGACGCCGCCCCGCCCATGCCCGTTGCGCCGCCAGATATCAGCGCCACTTTGCCTGCCAATCGCCCTGCCATCATGACCCCCAAATGCCCGCGTGTTTACGCGTCCAACTTCATCGCCGAAATATCAACACTCAAAACAGCGGCAATCGCCTCAACCGCCAGTTTATGGTCTTCGCGCTGCGGCAGATTTGAAACCGTAATGCAGCCAATAATGGGCCCATCTTTGATTCGTATCGGAAATCCGCCGCCATGTGCGGCATAATCCATGGGGTTGCACCCAACCGCCTCATCGAGCACCTTGCCGTCGCGTTTGAGTTCCAGTCCCTTTCGGTAAGACGAGCACTGAAAGCGCCGGACAACGTTTACCTTTCGCCGCACCCAATCTTCATTATCCGATGATGTTCCCGCCATCGCATGCGTGAACAAAACCCTGTCCCAAAGCCGGATATCGATGAACACGCCCTGCCCTCGCGACGCCGCAATCTCGCGGATTTTCGAGCCGATTTCCCATGCGGTGGTTTCGCCAAAAGCAGAGAAGATGATGGCTTGTTCTTGGGCGATGATCAGGGTGATATCGGCTTCAATATTGATTTTCATCTTAATATACTCACTGGCAGTTAACCGGAATATGGCTCGTATAAACGCAAAGAAATTGATACAAAACAGGAACAATTAGTGATGCACTCAAGCAACTAAACATAATGCCAATCAAGTGCGAATGTGAAGTAGCAATCCGGTCACTGGCTTCGACTTGGGCAAATGAAAGAGGTGAAGCTGGTTTACCAACCTTTCATGCCAGTTTCGGCGCGTTTGTTACGTGGTTGAGGAGTAAAGGTGGTGGCCAGTATCTGGACTTTCGTTCTAGAGCCGGAAGTCTCTACGATGCCGAAATGTGGTTCGATCAAGAAATGAAGCAGAGCTGGAAGAATTGAACTGGCGATTTACACAACTATTACTAAATCTACCACCCAAATATGCCTCATTGTGATGGACGAACTAGGCAATGATCCAGAATTGAATTTTCCCTTAGTCACCCCCGCGAATGCGGCAGTGTTTACATTCGACTGTTTTTCTTGTTTTGCTGTTCGAGTGATTTGGCTTTTGCAGGAGATTGGAAATGGCGTGTCCAGCATGTGCAAGTGAAGTATTATCAAGTCCGGCCCAAAGAATGGAGCCCAGCGTTACCATTGCAAATCGTGCGGGCGATATTGGACTGATCGTGCCCCGCGGTTTAGTGATGAGACCAAGGCAATGGC